>CAYGNS010000035.1:0-10203 GCA_964351295.1 uncultured Gammaproteobacteria bacterium | reverse complement strand
AATATCAAGACACCAATGCAGCGCAATACAATTTGGTTAAAACACTGATCGGCGGCGCTGGGGGAATGGGCTTGACCGCTGTGGGTGACGACGATCAATCCATTTATGCTTGGCGGGGTGCGCAGCCAGAGAATCTTGAGCATTTAGGCCGAGATTTCCCCGATTTGTTATTGGTTAAACTAGAACAAAATTATCGTTCCATGGGACGCATCTTGTTGCTGGCCAATCAGGTGATTCAGAATAATCCACGCCCTTTTGAAAAATCGCTGTGGAGTGAATTGGGTTTTGGTGATCCAGCACTGATTATCGCGGCCGATGATGACGAGCGCGAAGCCGAGAAAGTGGTGGCCAATTTGATGCAGCATCGCTTTGAACACCAACGCCCTTATGCGCATTACGCTATTTTGTATCGTGGTAACCATCAGTCGCGCATGTTGGAGAAAAAGTTGCGTGAAATGCGAATCCCCTATTCTTTAAGTGGTGGGTTGTCGTTTTTTGAACGCTCTGAGATTAAAGATTTAATGGCGTATTTGCGTTTAATTGCTAACCCCGCTGACGACAACGCCTTTGTGCGCGCCATTAACACCCCGCGCCGTGGGATTGGTGCCAGCACTTTAGAAGCGTTGGCCACTATCGCGCGCGCCGAGCAAGGTAATCTCTACGCGTCTATCTCAAGCCCAGCCATCCACGAGCACTTAGCGCCACGTGGGCAAGTCGCCCTGCGTACGTTTGCCGATATGGTGGACGGGTTGATTGAATACAGCGATCACCACTCGGTGCCTGACACCGTAGAACAGTTATTAACCGAGATTGATTATCAAAATTGGTTGGTGAAACAAAGTGCCAGCCCTGAACAAGCAGAGATGCGCTGGCGCAATGTGGAAGAGCTGAGTCGTTGGGTTAGCTCCATTGCCGAGAAAGACGCAGCGCGCAACTTGGCCGAGGTGGTGCATGTAATCGGTTTAATGGGTATTTTAGATAAAAATGATGCCGAGGAAGACGCCAATAAAGTGTCGCTGATGACGCTGCATGCCGCCAAGGGCTTAGAGTTTCCGCATGTAACGATTGTAGGGATGGAAGAAGAAATACTGCCGCATCGCACCAGTATTGAAGACGATATGGTTGAAGAGGAGCGGCGGCTCTTCTATGTGGGCATTACCCGAGCACAGCGCGATCTGGTGTTGAGCTACGCCAAAAAACGTTCGCGTTTTGGGGATGTGATAGAGTGTCAACCAAGCCGTTTTTTGGATGAATTAGATAATGAGCATATTATTTGGCAGCACCGCGAAGAGATAAGCCCCGAAAAAGCCGACGCCATCGGCGCGGCGCACTTAGCGGCAATGCGCGCTATGCTGCAATCGGCCCAATAGTCAAGGTTTTGGTGGCTTGAAAAAGCCGCACAAAAAGCACCATGTGAGCGCAAACACTTGACACATCTGGTACAATCACCGCGCTTCAGTGTCTCTGTCGCCCAGCCTTTATCGTTTGCTTGTAAATGGAATGGTACTCGTTGACGCAACTGGGTTTAAAAGGCTTCTGGTAATGCTTCTGGAAAGAGGGTTGTGTTGGTAAACTGCCAACCTTGAGTGTGTTAATTTATAGATAGGCTCTTTCAAATTAAGAGCTACTAATTTGAGGAGTAACTATGTTTAGGAGTACAACGTTGAGGAGTAATTATGTCTGACAACCATGATCTCGACAATCCGGTCGAAGATGTGAAAAGGCGTCGTTTTTTGACTGGACTCGCTGCGGGCTATGGCGCAGTGGGTGTCGGTTTTGCCGCAACCCCTTTCGTAGTGAGCATGCAGCCTAGCGAACGCGCTAAAAATGCTGGTGCTCCCGTATTTTTTGATTTTTCTAAGCTTGAAGAAGGTCGGCTTGTAAAGGTTGAATGGCGTGGCAAGCCTGTCGTGATCTTGCGTCGCAGCCCCGCGATGATGCAAGGTCTTGACGAAATTAAAGATAATCTTGCTGACCCCAACTCCTTAGTGAGCGTGCAACCGAGTTATGCGCAGAACAATCAGCGAGCCGATGCTGCCCGTCCAGATGTGTTGGTAATGGAAAGCGTCTGTACGCATTTGGGTTGTTCGCCGGTGGAAAAACTCACCATTGGACCAGACCCCGAAATGGGCGCCGATTCGCAAGGTGGTTTTTTCTGCCCCTGCCACGGTTCTAAATTTGATCTTGCCGGCCGCGTATACAAAAACGTACCCGCAACGACTAACATGACAATACCGCCGTACAAATTTGTTGGCGATGTAGTTACGATCGGCGAAGACGACGGGAGGACTGCGTAATGGCTATTCATCGTCACGATAATCATAAAAGCGCCAATGCTTTTATGCAGTGGATAGACGCGCGTCTACCCGTAACCAAAGTTTGGAATGAGCACTTGGCCGAATACATGGCGCCCAAGAATTTCAACTTTTGGTACTTTTTTGGCTCACTCGCCATTCTGATGCTAGTCGTACAACTGGTGACCGGCATCTTCTTGACCATGCATTATAAGCCGGACGCGCAGCTTGCCTTTGCGTCGGTTGAATACATCATGCGCGATGTGCCCTACGGCTGGTTAGTGAGGTATTTGCACTCAACCGGCGCGAGCATGTTCTTCGTGGTGGTTTATTTGCACATGTTTCGCGGCGTTATCTATGGTTCGCACCGCGAACCGCGTGAGCTTGTGTGGCTCATCGGCTGTTTGATTTTTGTCGCGTTAATGGCCGAAGCCTTTATGGGCTATCTGTTGCCATGGGGCAATATGTCGTACTGGGGTGCGCAGGTAATCATCTCGTTGTTTGATGTAATCCCTTACTTTGGGCCGATGCTCACTGAATGGATTCGCGGCGACTTCGTTATTTCCGACGCCACATTGAATCGCTTCTTTGCTTTTCATGTCATTCTTATGCCGCTTATTTTAGTGGCGCTAGTGTTTTTGCACCTAGTGGCCTTGCACCATGTGGGCTCGAATAATCCAGATGGTATTGATATTTATGACCACGTAGACGAAAACGGCAAGCCACTTGACGGTATTCCGTTTCATCCTTACTACACTGTGCATGATCTAGTGGGCGTGTCAGGATTCTTGATTATCTATCTTGGAATTGTGTTTTTTGCGCCTGATTTTGGCGGTATCTTTTTAGAGAAAGACAATTTCGCGCCGGCCAATCAATTGCAAACTCCAGTGGATATTGTGCCGCTTTGGTACTTCACGCCGTACTACTCTATCCTGCGCGCGAGCACCGACGACCTGTTGTTCTGGCTGCAAGTTATTACCGGCGTGTCAGCCCTATTGATGTTGGTATTAGGCAAGTACAGCTTTAAGAGCAAAATTGCTATTGGCGTTGGTGCCGTAGTGTTGATCGCTGGCTTGGATTATGGCTCGGGCAAAGCGTGGGGCGTAATTTTGATGGCGGCCGCAATTGTGGTGTTCTTCTTGTTGCCGTGGTTAGACCGCTCGCCGGTTAAATCAATTCGCTACCGAAGTTGGCCATTTAAAGTGGCACTCGCGTTATTTGTGGTGGCGTTTGTGATTCTTGGGTATTTGGGAATGAATTCGCCATCTCCGGGTCGCACCGCCTTGGCACAGGTTTGCACGGTTATCTATTTTGCGTTTTTCATACTCATGCCGTGGTTCACAAGCATTGGAAAAACCAAACCCGTGCCAGAACGTGTCACGTTTACACCGCATTAGTCGCAAGGGAGAATCAATTATGAAAAAAGTAATATCAGCTTTCATTTCTTGCGCGGCGGTGCTGGCTTTGGGGTTTACAACTCTAGGTACGGCTTATGCGGCTGGCGGGCCTAAAGTGCCGTTGGACAAAGCGTATTTGAATATGAGCGACAAAGCGTCTTTGCAAAACGGCGCTAAATTGTTCGTCAATTACTGCTTGTCGTGCCACAGTGCCGAGTACTCGCGCTACAACCGCGTTGCAGAAGATTTGGACATTCCGATGGATCTGCTCAAAGAGAACTTAATGTTCACAAGCGAGAAGACTGGCGATCTGATGACAACCACGATGCCGGCGGCGGACGCTAAGCGTTGGTTTGGCGTGGCGCCTCCCGATTTGTCGTTGGTTGCTAAAGTGCGTAAACCAGATTGGATTTATACTTATCTGCGTGCGTTCTATTTAGATGAAAGCTCGCCAAGCGGATGGAATAACTCCCTATTTCAAAATGTTGCAATGCCACACGCAATGTACGAACTTCAGGGCGTACAACGTTTAGTGGGTAAAAAAGATGCTGCGCATGCTGAATCGGGTGAGCACGCCGAGAGTGACGTGGTAATGCCGAGCACGAGCGAAGCGGTGTTAACGACCGTAGGCGATACCATTTTTGAACTGCAACACCCTGGTAAAATGACGCCAGCTGAGTTCGATGCCGCGATGGAAGATCTCACCTTGTTTCTAACGTATTTGGGCGAACCTGCGCAAATGCAACGCAAAACCATGGGCGTGTACACTTTGGCGTTCTTAATTGGTTTGCTATTGCTGTGTTATTTGTTAAATAAAGAGTTTTGGCGCGACGTACATTAGTAACCACTACTAAGACGCTCGCAATAACACTCTCGGGCTTGCACCGAACTGATTTCCGTAAGCGAATCAGTTCGGTGACCTTTTGTAGCTTGCGCTTTTGCTAAACTGTCATCTTTCGCAAATCGATTGACACGACAGTCGATGAACAATCAGGACGTTCTTCTCAGAAAGCCTGCCAGACACTAAAGCTTGGCAAACGTCATCTCACTAACTTTACTAAAGCGACTCCTAATCATGCTTAACACATTATCAACGCGCCGGTCTCTGATGAGCCTGTATTCGGGCACCGACTGCATACTCAGCCATGCTTGCCGTATCGTCATTCATGAGAAAGATATTGAGTGTGAGGTGGTTTACACCGACCCCACTGACACCTGTCAGGAATTGGCCGAGTTTAATCCCTATTACGAGACGCCAACGCTAGTTGATCGCGATCTGATCTTATATGACGCGTTCATTATTAACGAATATCTCGATGAGCGGTTGCCGCATCCACCTTTGATGCCGGTTGACCCAGTCGCGCGCGCCAAGCAACGCCTAATGATCATGCGTTTAAACCGTGATTGGTTAGGCTCGTTTAAAGCGCTGCAAGCTAATAAAGGCGATAAAGAAGCGCACAAAGTTATTCGTGATGGCTTCATTTCAATTTCGCCGCTATTTCAAGAGCAAGCTTATGCTATGGGGGATGACTACACGTTAGTGGATGTAGTGCTAGCGCCCTTGTTGTGGCGCTTGCCCGCGTTGAATATTGTCCTGCCGCGGCAAGCTCAGGTAGTTGAAGACTATGCTGAAAAATTGTTTAGCCGCCCCGCATTTCAGGATAGTTTGAGCGATACCGAACGCGATATGCGAGGTTTTTAAGGCTTTTTACGCCTATTGATTGCTTATGCTTGCTACCAAACCCTATTTGTTGCGCGCCATTTACGAGTGGGCTGAAGACAACGGGTTTACCCCACAAATTTTAGTCAACGCGACCGCGCCTGGTGTCATAGTGCCGCGCCATCACGTGGTGGACGGACATATCGTTCTGAATATCGGCGCGTCGGCGATCAAGTTGCACACGATGGATAACGAGTTTTTGCGGTTTTCAGCTCGCTTCGGTGGGGTTGAAGAACACATTGAATTACCGATTGATTCGATCACGGCCATATTTGCCCGCGAGAACTCACAAGGAATATACTTTGAGTCTGAGGAGCGTACTCCAGCATTCGTCAGCAGCAGTGACGTACCGAAAAAGAAACCGCACTCCCTAACGAGCAATTCAAAAGACGCAGGAACAGCTAAGAAGGAGTCGGGTAAGCCGGCTAAGAAGGGCCCGTCCAAAGGCTCGTCAAAAAGTAGCTCTTCTAAGCCTTCGCACTTGAAAATCATCAAGTAACCTCCAGTATTACTAGACTGTTGCTCAGCACCAGTACAGCGAAGTAAGCTGTTACTGTTCACCCAATCTCATCGCTACTTTGCCGCTACGCGGCCTTGTCTAGTTTGCGTAGGATCACGCTTTTCTATAGGAGACTCCATGCCAGAATTCAGAGGAACGACCATACTGTCAGTGCGTCGTGGTAATCAAGTAGTGATTGGTGGCGACGGCCAAGTGTCGCTTGGTAATACCATCATGAAAGGCAATGCGTGCAAAGTTAGGCGTTTACATAAGGGTCAGGTGATAGCCGGTTTTGCCGGCAGTACGGCCGATGCGTTTACTTTATTCGAACTGTTTGATGCCAAGCTAGCCAAACACCAAGGTAATTTAACCAAGGCCGCCGTAGAGCTTGCCAAAGACTGGCGCACTGACCGCATGTTACGCAAGCTCGAAGCTTTGCTGTGCGTGGCGGATAAAGACGCGTCATTTGTTATTTCGGGCAATGGCGATGTAATTGAACCGCAAGGGGGTGTTATGGCTATCGGCTCCGGTGGACCGTATGCTGAATCGGCCGCGCGCGCATTGTTTGCTAATACTGAAATGAGCGCGCGCGAAATTGTTGAAGCCTCTTTGAACATTGCCGCCGATATCTGCATTTATACCAATCACAATCTTACGATTGAAGAATTGACCATAGAGAACCCAGCATGAGCGAAATGACCCCCCGAGAAATTGTTCAGGAACTCGACAAACACATCATCGGCCAAACGAGCGCGAAGCGCGCCGTGGCGATTGCGCTGCGTAATCGCTGGCGTCGTACACAGGTGAGCGACGCGGATTTGCGTCGCGAAATCACCCCTAAGAATATCCTGATGATTGGCCCCACTGGTGTGGGTAAAACGGAAATTGCGCGCCGATTAGCCAATCTCGCGAACGCGCCGTTTCTTAAAGTAGAAGCAACTAAGTTCACTGAAGTGGGTTATGTCGGGCGCGAAGTGGATTCGATCATTCGTGACCTAGCTGACATAGCGGTTAAACGCGAACGCGAATTCGAAACCTTAAAAGTACAAGCACGCGCCGAAGACGCCGCTGAAGAGCGAGTGCTCGATATATTATTGCCACCGGCCCGCGATGTCGGCTTTGCGGCTGAGTCTGCGCAAAGCTCTGAAGGTGCTGGGCGGCAGCGCTTTCGTAAAAAGCTACGTGAAGGTGATCTGGACGATAAAGAAATAGAAATTCAAGTGAGCCCCTCCAAGGTAGGCGTGGAACTGTTTGGTCCGCAAGGCATGGAAGATATCACGCTCAATGCCATCGAGCGCTTAGAGAATCACGGCATTGTGTTCATCGACGAAATAGACAAGATCGTGGGCCGCAGCGAAGCGGGTAAAAGCCCAGATGTTTCGCGTGAAGGCGTGCAGCGCGACCTCTTGCCGTTAATCGAGGGCAGTACCGTGTCGACCAAATACGGTATGGTTAAGACGGACCATATTTTGTTCATCGGCTCTGGCGCGTTCCAGCTGTCAAAGCCTAGTGATCTTATTCCAGAATTACAGGGACGCATGCCTATTCGCGTAGAGCTGAAGGCGCTTACGGTTGAGGATTTTACGCGCATCTTAACCGAGCCTGATGCCGCGCTGACTACGCAATACAAAGCACTGCTTGCCACCGAGAATGTGGGTTTAGAGTTTACCGAAGACGGTATCGCTCGTTTGGCGGAGCTTGCGTGGAAAGTGAACGAGAGCACTGAGAATATTGGCGCCCGACGCCTGCACACCTTGCTCGAACGTTTATTAGAAACCGTGTCGTTTGAAGCCAGTGACCGCTCCGGCGATCGCGTGGTTATTAATCAAGCGTTTGTGAACGAGCACTTAGACGAGCTTGCAGAGGATGAAGACTATGCGCGCTACATACTGTAACGGTTACCACATTGTCTACCTAGGCGCAGCGCGACAATGATTTTTGCCATTCTGTTTGTGTTGGTGTTTTTAGTGGGGGCCGTCACCTACCACTACACATCGCAATGGTGGCACGGCGTTGCACTCGCTGCGGTGTTGTTCAGCTTAAACGTGGTATCAGACCAGGCCGCCCGCGAATACTGGCTAATTAGTCTGATTTTTGGCTTACCCATTGTATTCGTGGCCGCGTTGTTAGGCGCTTATGTGGTGGAACAACGACGCACGACACATGAGGCGGGTGAAGGGTTCGACGAAAACCCTGAGGCCGAAGCGCCTACTGAATCACCCTCGTCGCCCAAGCAGCCACAAAGCGAGTAAGGACAGCCTAATCGTCACGCTTAATCGTAATATCGCGTTTAGGATACGGAATTTCCAAGCCATTTTCGCGAAAGGCTCGATGCATATCCTTTACGAGGGTGTGGATCACTTTGCCTCGCAGCTCGGGTTCATCAATCCAACCGAGTAATTCTACCGAAACACCACTGGCCGCAAAGCCCCGAAAGCGCACCCGCGGCACGGGAAAAGCACAGATTTCTGGGTGGTCCGTGGCTACCTGCATCAACACCTCTTCAACTTGATCTAAGTTAGCGTCGTAGGCGCACTCCATCGGCACGCGAACGCGCATTTTCAGGTGCGAGCCGCCGCTTTCGTTAACCACCATAGCATTGCCAATGACGCCATTAGGAATCGTGGCCTCGATGTCGTCCCGCGTGAGTATGCGCGTACTGCGAATGCCGATGTGCGTTACTTTGCCGCGCTCCCCGCTGGATAGATTGATGTAGTCGCCAACCTTATAAGGGCGGTCGGCCAGAATGAACATACCCGAAAATAGGTTGGCAAGCGTGTCTTTGGCGGCAAAACCCACCGCGATACCCACTACCCCAGCTGAGGCTAATAACCCTACAGGGTTAATTCCCCAGATCATCAACACCGCGTAGGCGCTTACTAATAAGATCAGGAGCTTGCTGACAATAATCAGCAGTGGTTCGGTGCGTATGTCTATGCTTTGGAAACGGACCGGATCTCTTGAGAGCGCACTAATTACCATGCTGCTGATACGTAACGCCGTGCGCGTAAGCACTAAAACGATCATGGTTAAGGCGAATGGTGTGATGTAGCCTGCTAAGCCTTCGGTGTAGCCCGCCGAGCGCGTGGCGATGATCAATCCAAGCCACATCACAAAGGAGAAAATAGGCCGCCTAAGATCCTCGATAATCTCGTCGTCGATAGTGGTGCTGGTGTGGTGGGTTATCCGCTTGAGCAGCATGATGAGATATGTGCGCAAACCAAAGGCCAGGCCGTAGAACAACGTAAATATCGCTAAGGCTTCCACGGCAGGGAACGTTTGCACGATCTCCCAATAAGGCTGCACCTGGGTCGGAAGTAAGTCAGCAAAAGCCGGTAGCTGTTCGTTAAAGTCAATGCGTGCTGGCGACGCCGCATCCGCTACTGCGGTATCGGTGGGGGGCGATGTGCTGGGTTCGTTCATTCGATTTACTCTCGCACCCCGTTCCTATGGTGTGAATGCGGGGCTAACATTCGCTAGTTTAGTTAAACAACTCAAGTAGTTTAGCAAACAAACCCGTTTTATTCGAAAGCACTGTAACCATTACGCGAGACGGCGAGCGAGTCAACTACGAACCTTAGGAGCGTTTACAAATCTTGCGATTTAATCCAATGCTTGATTTCATCGGTTAAGCCGATGTCATCTTTGCCCTTTTGCGAAATGACAGGCCCGATGCGGCACGTGATTACCCCGGGCTTAATCCAGAAACTCTCGCTCGACCAAAAGCGTCCCGCATTATGTGCAATTGGTACGACCGGCACATCGGCTTCAATTGCGAGTCGCGCGCCGCCCTTTTTATATTGCCGCTCCATACCTAATGGAGTGCGTGTTCCTTCAGGAAACACTAGCACATAGCGATTTTCCTTGATCTTGTCTTTGCCTTGATCAACCACCTGCTCCAATGCATTTTTGCGATCAGAGCGGTCGATGGCGATGGGGCGAGTCATCCACAGTCCCCAACCAAAAAATGGAATTTTCAAAAGTTCCTTTTTTAATACCCAAGCGAGCGGCGGCAAGAAAGTTTGAGTTGCGATGGTTTCCCATGTGCTTTGATGATTACTCGCAAAGACACATGGCGTGGTTGGAACATTCTCCAGACCTTCTACTTCATGCCGTAATCCTCAGCAAACTTTAAGCCACCACACCACAAAGACCGCCCACCCTGCAATTACTCGCGAACGAATGCGCGGCGGGGCAAAGAAGACTAGGGCTGATATGACCGTAAACGGTACGGTCGACAATGCTTCACCAAGATAGAAAAGTATAGAGCGTAAATAAATCATAAGCGTGGGC
>CAYGNS010000034.1:0-10253 GCA_964351295.1 uncultured Gammaproteobacteria bacterium | reverse complement strand
GGTGGATGCCGGTTACGTACCGAACGATTATCAAGTAGGTCAAACCGGTAAAGTGGTTGCTCCCGCTTTGTATGTGGCGGTAGGAATTTCCGGCGCCATTCAGCATTTGGCGGGCATGAAAGACAGTAAGGTGATCGTGGCCATTAACAAAGATGAAGAAGCCCCCATTTTTCAAGTGGCCGATTACGGTTTAGTGGCTGATCTGTTCGAAGCTGTGCCCGAGATGGTTTCATCGTTGTAGGCCAATAAGCGTCTGCTTTCGTTGAAGAAACAAAGAGCCCCAAGATTTCTGATCTTGGGGTTTTTTTATGGCTAAGGGCTTTTTTATGGCTAAGGGCTCTTTTAATAGCTAAGGGCTTTTTTATTTGGCTAGGAGCAGACAATTTAGCGCAGGGCTGTTTATTTGGTTTAAGAGTAGGGCCCAGTTGTTATTTCGATTATCAGCGGATGTGATCATCGAGCGGTGCTGCCGCAATACAATGTAGCGCGTAAAGTGCGTATAATCGCGCGCAAACTAAGCGCCCGCGCTCATCGCGCCGTGGCATTGTGTCGGTGTTAAGTCGCACACTGATTGGAGTAACGCAAAGCGAATTACTTTGCACTCCTCAGACCAATTAATTCAAGAGGACAAGCTCATGGGACGTCAAGTAAGTCAACAACACTTAGATAACTGGAATCAAAAACAAGCCATTGCGGAGAAAATGATCCCGCTATTGGGCTCGCTGTATCGTGGACCCAGCGTGGTTGTTCGGGTCTTCGGCCAGAAGATCATGAACGCATCGACTATTTCGATCATCAAAGCGCATCAACACGGCGAGTTAGTGGTGGGTGCACCACTGGATATGCAAGAAAGCCTCAAGATGCTCACACTGCTGGAGCAAATGCATCTTAAACAGTGCCGCCTAGATTTGGGTAAGCTGTGTCATGAGTATTTGACCGAGCATTCCGACAAAACACACCAAGACTATTTAAATCATCGCCTAGCTGCATTGCTCAAAGAAAGTGCAACGGCGTCCAGCGATTCGCATGACGTGGTGTTGTACGGTTTTGGTCGAATCGGACGGATTTTAGCTCGACTCTTGATTGAGCGCACGGGCACCGGTGCCAAACTGCGCTTGCGCGGTGTGGTGGTGCGCGCGAAAGGCGACATCGAACAAGACCTTATGAAGCGAGCCGAGCTGTTACGCCGAGACTCGATTCATGGCGAATTTGATGGTGATGTGTCGGTGGATGTGGAGCGCCGCGCTATTTTGGCTAATGGAAACTTTATTCAGTTTATCTATTCCGATTCGCCGTCGACCATTGATTACACCGAATACGGAATTAAAGACGCTCTCGTGGTCGACAATACGGGCATTTGGAAAGACGAAGCCGGTCTAGGCCAGCACACGGCGTGTAAAGGCGTGGCCAAGGTATTGCTAACGGCGCCCGCGAAAGGCGACAAGATTAAGAATATTGTATACGGCATTAACGACGACCTTATTGAGGCTAGCGACACCATTTTGTGCGCCGCTTCATGCACTACCAATGCCATTGTGCCAGTGCTTAAAGTGGTGAACGATGAATATGGAATTGTCAGTGGCCACGTCGAAACGATTCACTCGTATACCAATGACCAAAACTTGATTGACAACTACCATCAAGCCGAACGGCGTGGACGTAGTGCCCCGCTGAATATGGTGATTACGTCAACGGGCGCGGCGAAAGCGGTGGCCAAAGTACTGCCTGAGCTTGCCGGTATTCTTACGGGCAATGCGATTCGCGTGCCGACCCCGAATGTGTCGATGGCGGTAATGAACCTGAATCTAGCTAAAGAGGTTACCGCGGAGCAAATGAACGACACTTTCCGCGCTATTTCTTACCACTCACCGTTACAAGAGCAAATTGGCTTTACCTACTCCACCGAAGTGGTTTCGTCAGACTTAGTTGGTTCTACTCACGCTGGCGTGGTGGATGGCGGTGCGACGATTGCGGACGGCGCACGCGTTGTGTTGTATGTGTGGTACGACAACGAAGCCGGATACAGTAATCAGGTTATACGCATGATGCAGAAGGTAGTGGGCTTGTCGATGGAATCGCTCAAGTCGTAGGGTCGGTGGGGCACATTCAAGCGTTAACTCAGCAGGCCGTTTAGCCTAGTTCGTGCCCCGTCAAACGCGGGTCACAGAGCGATAGCAAACCGATCAAAGCAATAGGATCAGACCAATGGAATTACAAACAAGCACGCTAAAACTGCGAGGCCTAAACACGCGCATTACGCAGTGGGGCGATGCCAATAAGCCAATGTTGGTGTTGCTCCATGGCTGGATGGACTGCGGTGGCAGCTTTCAGTTTATTGCACCGCAACTCGCCGAGCGCTTTCACGTGATCGCTCCGGATTTGCGTGGCTTTGGCGATACAGATCACGCTCCCGGGTATTGGTTTCCAGATTATATTGCTGATCTTGAAGCCCTGTTAAATGAGGTTGCTCCCAATCGCCCCATCGACTTGGCGGGCCACAGCATGGGCGGCAATATCGCTCTTATGTATGCCGGCATCAGTCCACATAGGGTAAAGCGCGTGTTAAGTCTGGAATCAGCCGGACTTCTACCCACGCAACCGCAAGACACGCCCGATCGCTACCGACGGTGGATGATGGAGGTGTTGAGCGAGCAGCCTGCGCGTTTGTATCCCAGCCGCGAAGCCTTATTAATGTCAATTCATAAAGCCAACCCGCAGCTTGAGCCAGCGAAGATCGAGATTCTAGCCGAGCTGTGGTCGGAGCCCGTGGGTGCGGACGGCGGCTTTCGACTAAAACACGATCACGCGCATCGCTATACCAATCCTTATCGGTATAACTACGATGATATCCTCGCTATCTGGTCGCAGATTCAGGCTAAAGTTGGCCTAATCATGGCCACGCATTCCCCTATGTTTGCGCGCATATCCGAAAACGACCGCCTCGCTGAAGTGCGTAACGCTTTGCGTATTGCCGACGACCATTATTATGTAATCGACGGGGCGGGTCACATGATCCACCTTGAGGTGCCAGAACAAACGGTTGAGCTGATGTTGCAGTTTTTTAGTTGAAATACTAAATCGCCCCGCACACACCTAGGCAACGTTACTACAGTTTGCTTAGCTCAAATATCTCGGCTTCGATGTCGTCTGCGCGGGCATTGAGTCGCGCAGTCTCATAGTCTGAATCACTTAAGTCGAGCGCCATTTTTATTTGCCGTAAGGCAAACTCGTAATTGCCTTGCAAGTAGTGGTACTCCGCTCTCGATTGATATGAACGCATACGATCGCCCGTTTCGTAGTACGCGCGCGACAGTAGAATGTGCAAATAGGGTTCGCTTTTCTCGTTAGCGATGGCCGATCGGATGATCGGAATGGCTTCTTCGTTGCGATTAGTTAGCACCAGCGCATTGGCGTAATAGATGTCGATCAGATGATTGCCTTTAGCGCGCTCTTGTTTAAACAGCGCTTCGAGCAAGCGCAACCCCTCGTCAATACGCCTATCTTCTAATTCGTTGTTGGCGTGGGATAAGGCAATCGTGACGTTGCCTGGGTAGTCTTCTAGTAGGTTGGTAAATTCGTTACGCGCTAGATCAAATTCATTGTTCTCAGATAACGCCACGGCAAAACCGTAGCGCGTAGCCATACTCGTATCCCCTAAGCGAATCTTACTGCGATATAGATCGCGAATTCGAGCGGGGCTATCAGCGTAGGTCGCCATGGCTTTGGCCTGCATCAACTTAAAGTATTCTTCGTCGCGTGGCGCTACGCTTGGATATAACTTAACGCGCTCAGCCGACTCGGCAATGCGATTAATGGTGAGTGGGTGCGAACGCAAAAATTCGGGCGCATTCGATTCATTGATGCGGCTTTCGTCGAGCAAGCGTTTAAAAAACACCGGCATTGCGGCAGGGTCGAAGCCGGCCTTGCTCATTAAGCGAATACCCAGCGAGTCGGCTTCGGCTTCGTAGGAGCGGCTGTAGCGTAGTTGCCGGTCGATGATGCTGGCTTGGGCTACGCCAAATGCGGCCTGCGCGGCTTCGCCACCCCCAGCAGCGGCCGCAGCCAGCAAAGCGCCCAAGGCAATGATGCTGTCAAATCGCGAACCTTCCAATTTACGTGCAATGTGCTGCTGTGTAACATGCGAGATCTCGTGCCCAACCACGGACGCCAACTCGCTCTCAGACTCGGCCTTGGTGAGAATGGCTGTGTGCAGGGCAATATGCCCGCCAGGTACGGCAAAGGCGTTAATCACGTCATTGTCGATCAAGTAAAACTGATATTCTTTACCCGCGTCGGGACTGTGCTCGAGTAATGAATTGCCAAGGTCATTAATGTACTTAACCAATTCAGGGTCGTAGATGTAGGGCGTGCGATAGCGAGACTGGCGAATAAACGCTTGTCCTAATCGGCTTGCATCCGCGTCGCTTAAGTAATTAGCCGCAGTGGAGCCTAGATCGGGCAGCTGATCGTAATGATCGCTGCGCGCAGCTAAGGCCGATTGCTCAGGCGCTGCGCTCCACACCAAGACCATAACCATCAACAAAGTTCGCAAAGTGCGGATGGCGGAATGGGCGGTTGGCATATTTTTGGTTTTCGGCAACATGGTTTGAATTGCGAGTGATTGAATGAAGGCCGCTTTCTGGTTCAGCATGCGGCGTGTAAGGTGCCGCAAAGCTTAGTGCTAATTGCTATACTTGCAATCGCTGAGCATCCTTAACTTGGTCTAACATTTTATCGGTTAGTCACACTTAAGTTTAGCGTACATGTGTGAGAAAAATAGTTAAAGAAATGCAAGATGCCGCCAACGCAGTATGATCTCAACGAATACCTAATGTATGAACTCAAGCGAACACAGCGCCTTAATCGTCGATACCAGCGGCACCCGCTGCCCAATTCCCCTGCTTAAAGCCAAGCAAGCACTTAAATCGTTGCAGGCTGGCGAGTTGATCGAGGTAATCTCGACCGACCCTAGCTCGGTTGGCGATTTTAACGCCATGCTGCGACACTTACCCCACGAACTCCTCGAAGCACGCACTGAGCAGGGGCAGAGCGGTCAAACGCATTATCACTTTGTTATTAGAAAAGGGTAGGTGATTTCCATGACAAGCAATACAGTCGGCGGGATGAAAAACACGACGGAGTTAACCTCACCGGCACCGATAGAAGCAATGCAGTGCTTTGTATACAAGGGGCACTTAAAAGCTGACTCTTTTTTGTTTTTGCCGTGTAAATTGGAAGATCTGCTTATTGCAGAGCCGCAAACAGAGCAGGACGAGACGTCTGACTCTGAGGCAGCGCAGAGCGCTCCAGAGTATCGCAACCTTCCAGATGCCTTACTTGAGCGCTTAGGCAGCTTAGCTTTCGTAACCGAATTTACTCTGCACGCCGAGCGTCGCATGCCGCAAGCAGACCCTGTTAAGGTATTGTCGGCTCTGCAAACGCATGGCTTTTATTTGCAGATGCCACGGGTCTCGGTATCTGATCTAGAAGACTTTTATTTCGCGTGAGCTTGCCTGCAATGTTATGTGGCAACCTCACTTACTCTATTAACACGGCTGAATAAACTCTAATGAGTGACGCTACATTTACCATATTAGTCAGTGGTGGGGTGTTGGCCTCGCAAGCCCACGCTTCGGCCTTGGACTTTGTGACCAGCACAATGCGCCAAGGTGGTCAAATAGGGTGCGTCTTCTTTTATGGCGATGCGGCCGAAGTTGCCAATAGTATGCGCATACCGCTAAGTGATGAATTTGATGCCACCGCGCAATGGCAGGCGTTACAGAAAGAGTTCGGACTTAACCTATACGTGTGTATTGCCAGTGCCGAACGCCGCGGCGTAATAGGTGCGGATAGCGCCACAGACCATCGCTTAAACACGCAAAACTTGGCAAACGGCTTCAACATAGTCGGCTTGGCCGAGTTCCACTCGGCGCTGCTGTCTACGGATCGCTTTGTGCATTACAACTAACGTTCCGTGCGCGATAGCGTTTTGGTCGGTTGTAAGCGGATACCAGGCGTTAGGATTCAATATGGGTGTTTTCGTGATCTCCTTCGGTTTTCATAGAGCGTATAAACGCGAAGGTATGCGTTGATGAATGGCAGGCAATTGATGGGCATTCGGCTATAGATGACTTAGTAGTGAGTAGTCTTGGGTCCTTTGAGCATAGATAGCCCTTGTACAGGCGCGCTGCGTACGGGTACGATTAACTTGTTGGATGGTTCATTCCAAAGGTGACTGGTATGTCAGCGTTCTCCTTTTATTTATACGCTATCGGAATCCCTGTGCTGTATTTTTCTGCAGCCACTATGATTTTGGTAAACAATAAATCCGCGAGTAGTGTCTGTATGGTGATCGGTGCTACTCTAATTGTAGTTTCCGTCGTGTCTAGGATGTTGTTTCCTGATTTGTTTGCACCATCTGGTGTTCTTAACTCCGCGGGTGTTTTTGAGGCACGGCAAGACTATGTTGCTTTAAACACGATGGTTTCACGAACCGGAACTGTCATCTTCGCACTATCTCTAGTTTGGAATAGCGTTTCCAGAGTTTGTTCACCAAACGTTTCGGCAAAGTAATCGAGCGTTCTGTGCACAGACTCACCAACAGGGGGAATTTTATGTGGCCGTTTGTCTTTAACTTTATATCAAAAGGTCTTAAAAGGTGGGTTGCGCTACCCCTATTTGCGGTCGTTGCGGCGTTAGTAATTCCTTTAAGCACTGTTGCCAAGACCTACGACGCTGACGTTGTCAGCAAAAAACACACGACACTATTCGGAGAATCTGGCTATCTAAATGGGATCGCGTTAGATGACCTAAATTTAGTTTATTTCGCGCGCTTGAATACGGTTGAAGGACTCTACAGTTTCAACTCCGTCAACAATAAAACAGTTTTGTTGCAGGCATTCCAACAAATAGGGACTCCAGGGGAAGACCCTTGGGGAGGGCGTTATCACGCTGCTAAGGATGGCTTGGCACTTCTTAGTATTCGGGGCAAGCTGTACGCCACTGACGGCACGCCATCTGGAACGAAATTGATCCGCGATTTTGGATCCTACTCGTGTTGCGGGAGCTACCCTATTATACAGTCAGTAATCAAAAGCATTCAGTACATTGACAGTGCGTTTTATATCACTACTAACATAACTGATCCATTTTACCCGTATTCATCAAAAGCAGAGCTTTGGCGATCAGATGGTACTTCGTTAGGAACTAAGAAGTTAGGAACTACGAAATTTGGTTCTAGCCAGTCGAGAATTCGCATGGTCTTCAGCGCGTTGATCAACGGTAAAGAGACAATCCTTTTTATTGTTGGAAGCCCGAGTAGTGGCGTAGAAATGTGGAAAATTAACGAAGATGACTCCACTTCGTTGATGCACCAATTTGCACCGAACGTCTTTTTTACAAGTCTTGGAACCACCGTCAGAAATTCCAACGGTACGTTCTTATGCAGCAGCACTTTAATCGAAGGGCGACCTCCAGAACAGACAAATTTGTGGCGGATTTCAAATAACGGAACTTTAACTTCAATCGAAAGCGGTTGCTTCGAAAACACCCTGGCACTGAATGAAGGGAGAGTCTTTTACCTCAATCAGAGTGGCCTTCAGTCTACTGATGGCAGGGATGGAAACTCGAAAATTGAGTTGACGTTTTCTATGAAGCGTAACGTGTTATCGCCCTCATTTTGCGAGGTTTCAGGTTCTCTTGTTTATGCTATTGATGCTGGGAGGATGCTTACCGTTAAGAATGGCGAAATTAGTACCTCGAAAGCACCCATGGCAACAGGAATTCCAAGAATATCTATTTGCTCAAATAACATGATAATTATTGAGCAGGATGATGACTCCTCTGAGTCGTATCGATACGTGATTGATACGAGCACCGATGGGTATGATGTATTACGACATTTTTTTGAAGTTGTGCCAACGCTGACTTTAAACGATGGTGATAATTCGTTGGGTGTCTTGGAAAGTAATCGTAATGAGGTCATTTTTTTTGGCAAGTTAGCATCAGACGAATCTGCTCTTATCAAAGTTAGCCCGACTACGGTGTTAGCGCCGCAGATAATGCTTTTGCTAGAGGACAACCTCTAATTTTCAGAGCACGTAGAGCCTACGGTGTCGTTTTAGATGCACACGTTGTTAGCGTCACGTACAAAAGCAGATGAATGAGTCTAATAACATATTAAATTTTCAGAAGAGGAGTAAACGCCAAAAAGGCAAATCAGCTCATCAGGAGTTGGTTGAGTTGATTTCTCGCGCCGATACTTTGATTCGCGAAAGAAGATTCGTTCCTGCAAAAAAGATTCTGGACAAGTTAGTGAGCGAGGGTGCTTACCAAGCTTATTACGATTTAGGATTTATTCATTCATTTGATGCAGAACCCAACCTTATTCAAGATTATGAATTGGCTCGAGAGTATTATCTAAGAGCAATAACTGAAGCACATTCTGCCGAAGCCTGTATTGCTCTTGCAAGAATGAAGCGAATGGGAAAAGGAGGGGAGGTAGATTACGAGGGAAGTCGTCAACTTCTCGAGGAGCTAGTCGAACAAGGAGTGCATTTCCGTGGTTTTGTATTTTGGCTAATTGGTCGATATTACGCTTTGGGTGAAGGTGTTGATGTCGATTTGGAGATGGCGAGTAGCTACTTTAAAAAAGGCGCAGAGTATGGGCACCTACCATCTTTGGGCTGGTTGGGAGCGGTAAAGCAACGCCAAGGGAGATTTCTAAAGGGGTTAGGTTTAAGAATAAAGGCGGGTTTAATAGTCCTAATGCTCCTTGTCGTCGATAGAAAAAGCGATAGACTGAAGATGAATTGAAGAAATCAAGTTGATGATTGATGGTGCGGCCTCTCACTATGAGCATGCGCGCATAGATCCGCCTCACTAGACTAAAATGTGAATCCCTTTGATTTCTTAACCAAGATTAGAATGTACTTTTAGAATGCAAGTGTCCTACAAACTGATTGATTATGTCCCTTAAACACGTGTTTGGTTTAAAGGACATTTTAAGGGACATTTTAAAGGACATTACTCCCCAAATATGCAGTCTCACAAACTAAGAAGAGCTCAAGTTCATGCTTGAGTGATCTTCCAATATCGTCAGCAGCGAAAATCCATCATGGGGCAAATCGTAAAACAAAACCTACACGGTTTGGCGGCAGAGAAACTGATTAACAATTATTGCCAAGATCAAGGGATCGCTGAAGTCGATAGATTTACTGCCATGACTCTGGCCGATCTTAGCGCTTTGCACGCCGGCGCAATTGTCGGCCTCGGTATAACAGAGTCGCAGCTCGAAGCGTGGCACTCGAGCGAGATCTAGTTGAAAAATAAACTGAGCTTAAAGGAATGTGTCGTTTAGCGAGGTGTCACTTTGGTAAAGGGAGGGGCAATGAAATTTGCTAAATACTATGGGATTTTTATAGGAGCTGTATGCGTTACCATTACATCTTGTGCTGGCAATACATCATTCAAGAGCAAGCATAGCGTTTCGAGGAGTTCGACTTCTTCTTTCACGATACAGGCTTATGTCGATAACTTTCTGGTTGAAAGAAAAAATTTAGCAAAACTGATAGAAAAAAATATTCGTTTTATAACCTGCTCGGATGCGCCAATAATCAGCGACGAAAACGACACATGCATAGAAGTTTACATTTTCAATAAAACCGGAGCGCCTCTCTGCTTATCTGTAGGAGAGTTCCCAGAACCAGCATATTCGAGAGGGGCGGTATTAGACTCAGATAATCTTCACAATATATCTTTGGTCGAAAATGAAACAGGTGAACATGTTAAGCGTCGTAATACTCACATAGAATACTGGCAAACCCAACCACAAAGGTCAGTTTCAGGTCCTGGTTCATACCACTTAATTCCCAATGGCAAGAAATTAGAGCTTTACTATAGTTTAGATACTTGGTGGCGACTAAAAGCCGACCGCGAATATAGGGTTAAGATGTTTGGAAATGCTTTCTTGTGTGGAACCATAGGTGCGAATCCGACTGAGTTTGTCGCAATTGATATGATGGTGTCTGAAAGCAAATAGGGAAGCTGTGGCAAGTGCGAGCCTGCCTTGATTCACCTAAGTTCAATTATCAGATGCCTAAAATTTTTCGCTTGAAATAGGCACCATCCAACTGGTGATGTTCGGTCCGATTAAACCCAAGTTTCCCAAAATCGCCTTAAGCTGATTTGATTGAAGATAGCCGTGTGTTGACAATTCTTGTGGCCCAATTGTTACTTTCATTCAGTTATCGCAC
>CAYGNS010000033.1:0-10325 GCA_964351295.1 uncultured Gammaproteobacteria bacterium | reverse complement strand
GATTTATGCATGCTTGGTGGCGGCAACCCCGCATTAATCCCTGAAGCACAAGCCTTGTTCGCACGCGAGATGCAAAAACTCGTTGCCAGTAACGAGTTCGCACAAGCGGTGGGCACCTATGACGGCCCGCATGGGAATCAAAAATTTCGCGATTGCTTGGCCAACTACCTCAACGACCAATATGGTTGGGGGCTCAGCGCCAACAATATCGCCTTAACCAACGGCAGCCAAAATAGCTTTTTTTACCTGTTCAACGCGCTCGCAGGCGCAATGCCCGATGGCAGTAGCAAGAAGATTCTGTTTCCCTTAGCGCCCGAATACATTGGCTACGCCGATGCCGGCATTACCGAGCAAATGTTCGCGGCCAACCTTCCAACGATTGAAACGGTGGATGAACGGATATTTAAATATCGGATTGATTTCGATAGCTTACATATCAGTGAGGATATCGCCGCAATTTGCTTGTCGCGACCCACCAACCCTACTGGCAATGTGGTCACTAACGAAGAGCTAGCGCAACTCAATGAACTCGCCCTAAAGCATCAAATCCCGCTCATTGTTGACAATGCTTATGGGCAACCCTTTCCCAATGTGATCTATGCCGATGTGTCACCCTTCTGGAACCAGAACACTATTTTATGCATGTCGCTGTCCAAATTGGGGCTGCCCGGCGCACGCACCGGCATTGTGGTAGCCAACGAAGATATCATCGCATTGTTTGGTCGAATCAGCAGCATTGTCACGCTTGCGCCGCACAGCATGGGAGCCGCCCTAATGACTCGACTGATTGAGGATCGCGAAATCGAAGGCCTGTGTGAGAACGTATTAAAACCGTTCTACCAGCAAAAAATTGATTTTGCTAAAGAGCGGTTTTACCATCATTTTGCGGATCTGCCCGTAAAGTTTCATAAACCCGAAGGCGCATTTTTTATGTGGCTTTGGGTGGAAGGTATGCCAATCACGAGCAAGGAGCTGTATCAACGTCTTAAGACTCGGCATGTGCTAGTGATTCCCGGTGAGGACTTCTTTATTGATATCGACCCCAGTTGGCGCCATCGACAAGAATGTCTGCGTTTAAACTACGCACAACCCGAGGATAAAATAGATCGAGGGTTTGCGATTTTGGCGGAGGAAATTCGACGTTCATTCGGGGCATAAGTTCCCTCACGTTTTAGAATGCGGCGAGCACGCGCTCGTTTTAACAAGCGCCAGATCCAATCAGCCCATCTGAAATGTCAATGCACACCTGATTTAAGGCTAAATTAAAAAGAGGAGTTTTCCATGGAAACAAAACTTGCCACCCCGTTGTTCTTAATGCGTATCAGCATTGCACTAGTGCTACTCATGTGGACCATCGATAAATTCGTAAATCCAGATCACGCCATTGCCGTCTACGAGCACTTCTATTTTATTGGTGGTATTGGTGCGCAAATAATGACGCTGATCGCGGTAGCCGAATTGGTCTTAATTGCCTTGTTTGTGGTCGGTCGATTTAAAAACATCACCTATCTAATCGTCTTGATCATTCATGGGGTTTCAACCATCACACCCATTAACAATTATCTGAATGCGTTTGAAAACCCTAACCTACTCTTTTTCGCAGCCTGGCCGATGCTGGCAGCCTGTTATGCGCTGTATGTTTTGCGCGATTACGACACTAAGTTCAATCTTTAGACTCAGGACAGCATTGGTTCGCCGCTCTAAGTATGGAGTTGCCCAAACACTTGGTGCGCCTCTTCGACCACAATAGCGTGACGTCGAGCTAGGGCGGCTTGATCCTTGTCGTACCCCCCGCCAATGACGGTAGCGATCGGTATATTGGCGGCTCTGACCGTTGCAAGTACGAGGCGATCGCGTTTGCGTAAGCCAGCCAAGCTCACATTGAGCAAGCCCAATGGATCATCGCAGTAGACGTCCACACCAGCATCGTACAGCACGAGTTCGGGCTGCAATTGATCGAGCAGATCGATTAACGTATTTTCCACAAGGCGCAAATAGGCGGCATCAGATGTACCCGGCGCAATATTCACATCTAAGTCGCTCGCCGCTTTACGTTGAGGAAAGTTTTTTTCGCAGTGCAACGAGCACGTGAAGGCACGCGGTTCGTCTGCAAGAATAGTGGCCGTGCCATCACCTTGATGCACATCGCAGTCAAAGATCAAGATCGAACGTACGGCCCCTTGCGCCAACAAGCATTTGGCGGTGATGGCTAGATCATTCAAAATGCAATAGCCCGAGGCAAAGTCATTATCCGCATCGTGCGTACCCCCTGCAAGATGGCAAGCAATGCCAGTACGCAAAGCGAGTTGAGCAGTCAATAGCGTACCGTTGGGCGAAATCAATGTACGTCGGACTAATGCTTCGCTCCAAGGCAAACCCAAGCGTCTAATTTCCGCCGCCGTCATCTCTCCGAGACTAAAACGCTCGATGTACGAAGGACAATGAGCCAGTGCTAAAACATCGCGACGCGTTGTTCCAGGGCGAAGCGTATTGTGGCTTGTAGCAATTCCCAGTTCATTCAAATAACGCCGCAACAGCCCAAATTTAGCCATTGGGAAACGATGTGCCGCTGGAAATGCAAAACTGTAGTCGGGGTGGCTCACCAGAGGCAACATGGGTGCTTTCATTAAATGGTTTGTTTGTGCCTGAGGCACTTAAGTGTGCATGTGCGAAGGAGCTGTGCGTGCGTGAGCGCGCTTAAGCTATACTAGCAAAATATTAACCGTTACTGATTATTCTCATGACCGCTGCGCCTAAAATCGGATTTATCAGCCTTGGCTGCCCTAAAGCCTTAGTCGATTCCGAACGCATATTGACCCAACTAAGAACCGATGGCTACGACATCGTGCCCACCTACGCCGATGCCGACATGGTGGTCGTAAACACCTGTGGTTTTATTGATGCCGCAAAACAAGAATCACTCGACACCATTGGCGAAGCACTGCGTGAAAATGGCAAAGTGATTGTAACGGGGTGTATGGGCGCGAATGAAAATGATATCCGTGATGTTCACCCTAAGGTTCTTGATGTTTCGGGACCACACGCATACGAGCAGGTAGTGGGCGCGGTAAAACGCTACGCTCCCTATATAAAGCAATACGATCCACATGTGGACCTAGTGCCACCCCAAGGCATAAAGTTAACCCCACGGCATTACGCGTATTTGAAGATCTCAGAGGGTTGTAACCACCGCTGTACGTTTTGCATTATCCCCTCGATGCGTGGCGATCTGGTTAGTCGGCCGGCGAACGAAGTGGTAGCTGAAGCCGCGGGGCTGGTTAAGTCCGGCGTAAAAGAACTGCTAGTGATTTCACAAGACACGAGCGCCTACGGAGTGGACACGAAGTATGCGACAAGCTTCTACCAAGGAATGCCCGTAAAAGCCAAGATGTTAGACCTATGCAACGCGTTATCCACATTGCGCGACGCGTCAGGCGCAGCGCCCTGGGTAAGGTTACATTATGTTTACCCCTACCCCCATGTGGACGACATTATTCCCATGATGGCCGAAGGCAAGATTTTACCGTATCTGGATATTCCGTTTCAGCATGGCTCGGCGCGCATTCTCAAGGCAATGAAACGGCCCGGTGCCATCGATCACACGCTAAAACGCATTAAGGCGTGGCGCGAAACCTGTGCTGATTTAACCATTCGCAGCACCTTTATTGTGGGTTTTCCGGGTGAAACTGAGGATGAATTTAAAGAACTACTCGACTTTATCAACATAGCGCAGCTCGATCGAGTAGGCGCATTTAAATATTCACCCGTACAGGGGGCGGCCGCTAATGCGTTGGATAATCATATTGATGCCGAAACACAAGAGCGACGGCTCAATGAATTTATGACCTTACAGGCCGAGATTAGTGCGAATAAACTCGCAAAGAAAGTGGGGCGTCAACTAACAGTGCTTATTGATGAGGTCGATGCCGAAGGCGCCATTGGTCGCAGTGGTGCCGATGCACCCGAGATTGATGGATTGGTGTATTTGAATGCAGCGCAAGGCCTTGCGCCGGGTCAACGAGTGGAGGTTCTCGTCACCCATAGTGACGAACACGACCTATGGGGTACGGTGGTATAACGGACCCTCGAAATTAAGCACGATAAGGCATTACTAGCAAACAACGGTTATTGGTCTGGAATTTTGCAATCCCACCGCCGCACGCCGCCCCTGCTCTGGAGTTTATGCCTCCACTACATCCGAATCTGCCATTGCGTGCCCTGGCCAGAATGCGTGCTCAGTGTTAGCTCTGCACCATAGGCCTCTACAATGCTTTTAACGATGTGTAACCCCAAGCCGTGACCCGGTTTTTGCATGTCGAGTCGCACGCCCCTTTCGGTTATGCGCTGCGCATCAACAGCGCTCAAGCCGGGCCCATCGTCGGCTACACTCAATATAAGACCGGGCCGCTGTGCGTCAGCGCCTGGGCAGCGATCCAACGATACCCACACAGTCGTTGAGGCCCATTTAAACGCGTTGTCGACTAAATTGCCGAGCAGTTCGTGCCAATCGCCTTCGTCTCCAAAAAACAACACATCCTCTTGCAGTGTCACATTAAGCCGCACGTCACGCGCTTTGTGTAACTTGGCGATCGACTCTACAATCCTGCGCGAGATAGAACTTATGTCAATGGGCCGAGAAAAACGTCGTGGACCAATACTCGAGGCCGCATTGAGTTGATAATCAATAATGGCTTGCATTTGCTTAAGCTGCTCTCGCGCCTCTGTCTCGACATCTTGCGCAAAAGTTAAACCGTTTAATATCGCAATGGGGGTTTTCAAACTGTGGGCCAAATTACCCAAAACTTCTTTGTGTCGGTCAATGCGACGGTCTTCATGTTCAAGCAACTGATTTAGATTATGCGTTAACTGATTGAGCTCGATAGGATAGTCTTCGTTAAAAGAACGCCGCTTGCCCATCTCCACCTCAGACACCTCTTCAGCGATACGATTGAGCGGCCGCAAAAACCAATAAAACAGCAGCAATAACGCCGCCAAAATCAATACGCCGAGTGATGCTAATAACGTCAGTACTTGGCGATTATATTCAGCCATTCTGCGCCGATAATCGCGTTGCAATTCGGCCACTTGCACCGTGAATGGCACGACACCATCGCTAGTTTCCCACGCCACGCGCAAACTCGTGGCATAAACTGGTTGGGCGCCGCTGAGACGCGCACTAGGGTTGAAAATCATGTCGTTTGACTCGACCTGGGACACCACAATCTGATCATCCAACAGGGACGGTGAACGCCATAATAAAGCTCCATCATCCCCTCTAATCTGGGCGAACAAGCTTGAATTAAGTTGGCTGAGACGCGGGTCTGGCATCGCGCTGGGCATTTCAATTTGGCCATCCACCACGTTCATGCTGGCCAGCAGGAGTAAAACCTGATTTCTAAGTGCATCTTGCGCATTCGCCAACACACTCTCGTGAAACGCTCGACTAATACCGATACTAACCACACTTAACAAAGTGAGTAACAAGGCACAGCCGAGTAAGATGAGTCGGGTGCGCAGCGCTAATTGGCGCAAGGTGCTCATCAACAAGATTACTTTACCCCCTTTCCACTAAGCACGATTTATGCACGCGTGCTGTGTTCCTTGCCAAAGCGGGTCAAACCGAATCTCGCGCAATGCTAAAACGATACCCTTGACCACGCAGAGTCTCGATGGGGTTAAGTTGTTCATCCGGATCTAATTTTTTACGCAGACGGCGAATAAATACCTCTATCGTATTACTGTCACGCTCATCGTCTTCCTCGTATATATGCTCCACAAGCTCACTCTTCGAAATGACCTTACCCGTGTGGAGCATCAAATACGACAGCAGACGATATTCATAGGCGGTAACCGCAACTTGCAGTGTGCCTAAAAACACTTGTTGCGCCGACGTGTCGAGTTTAATCGGGCCGCAGGTCAACACATTGTCTGCGAGTCCCACGGAGCGTCGCAGGAGTACTTTTAACCGCGCTAACAACTCTTGCGGATGAAACGGCTTGGTCAAATAGTCATCGGCTCCCGCTTCTAATCCAGCGACCTTCTCTTGCCACCGACTGCGAGCCGTTAAAATTAAGATGGGGCATTTAGATCCAGCTTGTCGGAGTCGCTTAATGACCTCGACGCCATCGAGCTTTGGCAAACCAAGGTCAATAATCGCGATGTCGATGGGATACTCTTGGGCAAAATACAAGCCCTCTTCGCCATCCATCGCGGTATCCACCACGTAATCGTGTGCACGCAGCGTTGCGGCAAGTTGCTCGCGTAGGGCGGCTTCATCTTCAACGATAAGTATGCGCATGTTGATTATACTAAGACCGCTTGCGCGGCTTGCCCTTGCTACTAAAGATAGGCCACCCGTTGAGTCTCGCACGCCGAATAAAGCTTAACGGACTTCGATTACGCATGCTAATAGGCATGGGCAGATACATGAATAGTCCGCACGCGGCCATCTGCGTGTAGAATTCGAACTTCATAAACACCCGCGTTTCGATCAAGGCTTACCTTTAAAACTTTAGCCTGATAAGTACGTTCGACTTCTTCGATCACCTCACGGCGTGACTTAAACTGCTGGGCCTGCACTTTACGCAGTAGATTTTTACCACGAACAAGGCTTTCGCCCACCATACTCTGTGCACCGAACGCGGCTTTAAGCTCTACTCTCGGAACTAATACAAACCGCGCTCCCCCTTCATATCGTTCGCCCGACAACTGCGAATCCTGCACCTGCAAACTAAGCGGTTGTGCGTCTCGTTCCTGTGTCGCCCACGCGTTGGGCAGCGCTGAGCACCACAGCAAGGCGAGCATCAGTGTGGATAACAAACTGGCGCATAATTTTTGCTGAGTCACCTTGCGTGAAAACAGACTAAACGCAACAACTTGTATAGAGCGATACGGAAACATAGTTAGCTAACGGATTAAAAACAAAAAATTTGAATAGCACGCGTAAGGTTTCCAAGGTGTGGGGAAACAGTGCACTTGCCATTCAGTAATTACATTGCACACACCGATTAAACGCGACTAGACGGGTCGGTCTTTGCAAACACGAATGGTACGGCTCATATTGTTATTCCATTCGTGTTTGCAAGCATGAGTTTACACTGCAATTGTCACTTAATGTGATTGAAAAGTTTACTCAGGATGCACGGATACCCTAACCCTGACGGTATCGCCTGGGTCGTAGCCCATACGAGTTTGGTATACGTGACCGTTGTACTCATAACTCACATCGTAGCCCACAATGCGTTCCTCAGAGCGATAGGACTGCGATACTTCGCAACGAGACACCACATCGTAACGATTGTAGTCACGTCCATAGGCCTGCCGAGACTGCCGCGCATTGTTCTTAATATCTCGGCCCACCGAGCCACCTAATAGCGCGCCTGCGACCGTTGCTATATCGCGTCCACTGCCACCACCAAACTGATTGCCAACGGCAGCACCCACAATAGCGCCCACAATTTCAGGCGTTCGGCTTTGCTTCTCACTAGAGCGACTGTACTGGTTACTCGGGACTCGCTCCTCGTAGCACTGCTCGATAGGATGACTCACACGCTGAACGTCGACCACTGGTCGTGCATCCACTACGCGCGCATATTCATACTCAGGGCCGCGCGGTTGCGCATAACGACGATGATTACTGCCTTCATAAACATCGCCCGCGACGCGGTTGTCATTTGGGGTGTAGCCACGACTATAATCTTGGTCGTAGCTTTGGTTGTAGCTTTGGTTGTAGCTTTGGTTATAAACGTCACGATCACGCGCATGTGCGGTGCCAGTGAAACAAAAGGCGGCGACCATACTTAACGAAAAGACACGACGCATACTTTTAAACTTTAACTCGGTTGATTGCATAGTAACTCCCAGAGAGTTTCTCTTGGCTGGTATCAAAAGCACAATAAATAGAACTAAATCTGAGGTACTTGGTACCTCGAGAGTGACTGTATCGCGTGCTGGCTGAACCCAAACTGAACTAAGCAAAAATAATAGTTAATAAAAGAGTCCTAGAATCTATGTGTGCCCTGCCCTGCAACGGCACGTAGCCCGCCTCAAGGGTAAAGTCATCACCGTACACGAGCACCTAACTCCTGCAGGGTTGATGGGGTACACTCGCTTGATACGATCTTCTATCGAGGCGCCAAAGACCGTGATCGATTTGTTCGAGAGAACTCTCACAAAATACGTGGCATCACCGTGTTCGTCCCAGTACGCGGCCACTTTAGTGTCATGGGTGTGTTATTTCGGCTAAACGTGTGTGTTTGGGCTTTCAGGTGAGTTGGTAAACGAGTTGTACACCCTTTGGTACTCGTGATTTACATAGCCCGTGGGCCTGATCATTCCAGTAAGGTAGGCTTGAGCCAACATCATACGAAAACTCAGTTTAATTCGGCCAACAAGGGTAAACCGATCACATCGCGCCGCCATCCGTTGAGCAATTTTTCAGACTCTCTAAAGCGGTACAAGGTTTCAATATCTTTGCGCGTACCTAACAGCGCTTGGGCAATGCCCTGCTCAATCGCTATGTCGGCGGTGCGTTGCATTAGCCGCTGACACACTTTTTTATCGGCCTTCGTGAGTGGTTCGAATGTTGGCCAAATGGGGTCTTCTAGCACTTTAACAGTGCGTAAAATATCGACTAGTAGGGGCGCAAAGCGCGGGGCCGATTTTTGACCCAGCACACCCATCTCCAAGAGTGCCTTGGGGCTTGCTGGATTGGCCGTTGCAATATCATACAACGCGGTGTCTTTTATAACCCAAGTTCGTGGGATATCGCGCTGCTGCGCATAATGCTCGCGCCATTGCGCAAGTGCTTGTAGGCGATATTGATCGGCTCGCTTGAGCCCCCCTCCTGACAAGCGCCAGTGCGCTTGCCGTGGGTCGCTTTGATAATTCTCTTCACGACAGAGCATCGCCAGTTCTTGGTTAAACCACTCAATCCGATTTTGCGCCACAATCTGATTGTAAGTATGGTCGTATATCGCGCGCATGTATTCAACATCCTCGCCAGCGTAACGGACCTGAGCCTCCGACAACGGTCGGCGCGTCCAGTCGGTGCGCGATTGGCCCTTTGCGAGGCTAACGCCGGTCACTTGCTCAACCAGACCAGAGTAACCAATTTGTAAATCAGCGCCACAAAACGCGGCCGCTAGCTGTGTATCAAAAACCGGACAAGGGATATGGCCGAATTGTTGGTAAAGCACCTCTAAGTCTTGTGACGCCGCATGCAAGACTTTGAGTGTATTAGGGTTTATCAATAAATCGGTCAATGCCGACAAATCGGCTATCGCGAGAACATCCACACAATATTGGTGCTCGCCAATGCCAAGTTGAACTAGACACAATTTAGCGTTATACGTCTTTTCGCGTAAAAACTCGGTATCAACACCAACCCATACCAATTCTGCAAGTTGCGGTGAGAGCGCATCGAGTTGATGTTGCTGATCTATAAGATAATTCATCTATGCAGTGGGTATGATCCAGTATAATTGCCGCATCCTAGCATGCGCTTTGCGCATGACCTAGTGAGGTGTTGTCAGTGCAGCGCCATTTATCCGTTTCGTGTCGTTTTGGGGGCTTGCCCGAGCCGCAAATCTACTTCTACGTTCGTTTTTAATCATTCGCTTTAACAGCCCAACCCGAATTTATGCACATATTAAGTCAGCTCTTCGAGATACTTATCCTGCGGCGCAAAGTAGCCGACCTTGAGTACAACCCCAATGTCGCACTGCTCGCAGGCGCGGTGTTAGTGGCCGTGGGGGCTTATGTGAACTCTCTAAGCCCAGAACTCAGTCGACCTTTTACACTCAGTTTTGCCCAGTACGCCGTCCAGGCCTTATTACTATATGGCTTGTTAGCGCTACAAGCGAAAGGCGGACGTTTTGTTCAAACCATCTCGGCTCTGTATGGTGTCACGGTAATGATCCAGTTGGCCTCGCTGGTTACGATAAGCATCCCCGGTATGGTGATTCTTGGATTGAGCTTAACCATATGGAATTTTTATATTAGCATCGTCATTCTGCGTGATTCGTTGGAAACATCGACATTGGTGGGGCTTTTGTGGATTCTGGCGTTGAACGCAGTGTCTGTGGTGATATTGATGACGCTCTTTCCTGATTTCCAAGCGATGATTCAAAATGTTGTAGAGCAAATGCAGGCTGAGCAAACGAACAGCTAGTTCAGGCACGCAACCGAATTGCACTTTAACATTTCAGCACCTCACACCAACAGGCAGTAATCAATGCATATTCACATCATTGGTATTTGCGGCACATTTATGGGTGGCGTAGCACGACTCGCTAAAGAGCTCGGCCATTCGGTCAGTGGCTCAG
>CAYGNS010000032.1:3522-10451 GCA_964351295.1 uncultured Gammaproteobacteria bacterium | reverse complement strand
CTTAAGCACTTGTTGCGCACGCATCTTTGCTTCGTTTAACCAAACCAAACTAGGGGTTGTTCATGTAACAACGCAGCCTGTTCGCGCAAACTCAAAATATGCTGCTCCCAGGCATTTTGGGTATTAAACCAAGGAAACGCCATTTTAAACGCTGGGTCTTCCCAACGCTTAGTGAGCCAACCAAAATAGTGAATAATGCGCAGGGTGCGCAATGCTTCTATTAAATGCAATTCGGCGCCATCAAACTCATGAAATTCTGTATAACCTTCCAACAGTGCGTCTAAGGCGCTCGTCTGCTCAGCGCGATCGCCAGCAATAAACATCCATAGATCTTGAATAGCGGGTGCCATGCGGGCATCGTCAAAGTCTACAATATGTGGGCCTTGGTGCTCACCTTGTACGGTCCACAGCACATTGCTGGGATGACAGTCGCCATGGCAACGAATCAGTTTAAGATGCGGTACACGGTTGTAACACAGTTGTACCTCGTCAAGTAGTTGCGTCGTTAGCCCCTCATACACGTTGCTGAGTTCGGGCGGTAAAAGCCCGCTTTCGAGTACGATGGCACGCGCTTGTACGCCAAAAGTTTCGATGTTTAGGGTGGGTCGCTGAGTAAAGGCCTGTTGCGCACCGGCGCGGTGAATGCGGCCAATAAAGCGACCAAACTGTGTTAGCTGATCTAGATCTTCAAGATCCGGTGCACGGCCGCCGCGATTGGCGAACAATGCTACTCTAAACTCATCGTGCTTGAGCAAGGTTGCACCCTCCACCTGCAGAGGGGCTACTACTGGAATCTCCAACTCCTCAAGCGCTAGGGTAAACGCGTGCTCTTCAAGAATCTGCGCGTCGGTCCAGCGTTCGGGTCGATAAAACTTGGCCACAATCGAATTACCTAACGCAGCGCCGTTTTCGATGCCTACGCGGTATACACGATTTTCGTAACTGTTAAGCGCTAATAAGCGCCCGTCGCAGACAAAACCGAGGGCATCTACGGTATTGAGTACTTGGTCTGGCGATAGATTCGCGTAAGCCTGTTGCATTTGGGTACTCAATGTCTGAAAGTGGCGGCATCGCGCTATGCAACGCTTGGTCTTGCAGTATACGCTGAGCACGCCTTACTTGATATGCTGCGAGCAGTTTAGTCGTGTCATTTGCCGTCTGCTAGTTGGCCACGCACTCCCGATTTTAGGCCTTAAAAAAGAGTACGGCAAAGATGGTCAGCGTCACCACGCTTAGGCATAATCTAACTCACCGAATGCTTGATTCCACATCGATGTGGAGAGTCTAATGTCCAGCACCAACGCCCTCATGCCGGCCTTGCAGTTAATTGCACACCGTGGTTACTCTGCGCGCTACCCTGAAAACACTTTGCTGGCATACGAAGCGGCATTGCAGCATGGCGCACATTGTTTTGAATTGGATCTTCAGCTTAGCGCTGATGGAATACCTTTTTTGCACCACGACCAATCCCTGTTGCGTATGGCTGGTGTAGACCAAGATTTTCGTGACACCGATGCGAAAACCATTAAGTCGTTGCCTGCGTCGTTTCCCTCCCGGTTTGGTGAGGCGTTTGCTGATAATCGATTCACCACGTTTAAAAAGTTCTGCAAATGGTTGGCGCTCGATAATCGCTTGTTAGTGTTTGTCGAAATAAAGCAGGAATCAATCGATCGCTGGGGTATACCGACCTTTTTAGATGCTGTGTTGGCCCGCATCAGTGGCGCTGGCGTAGAACAGCAGTGTGTGATTATTTCGTTTAACAGCGACGTACTCGAATATGCGCGCAAAGTAAGCAATTTGCGTTGCGGCTGGGTGCTGCCTGCTTGGAGCGACGCCGAGCATGCCATTGCCAAGAAGTTGGAGCCGGACTTTTTGTTCTGCGACACCGAATTGTTGCCGACTGAAAATGCGGCCGTTTGGTCTGGCCCGTGGCAATGGACACTCTATAACCTGGATGATGTAGCCAGCGCAAAAGCCGTAATCGAGCGTGGTTTTTACAGTTTAGAAACGAACGAAATTGGTCTTTTAATGAGTAGCGAGCTCGTGCGCGGCTAATTCGAGTGCAACGAGCGGCTGCGTGTGAGTTCGCTCAGCTTTTCGGCTTGGTTGCCTCGCTCAGAGTGAGCTGAACTTCGTAGTACGGGTGATCCGAAACGCCTCGTGGTAAAAACCGCCCGCCGACGGCCTTGAACCCTTTAGTAATAATCCAGTCAATGCGCGACTCTTCCATAGGGTCAAGTTGAAGTGCGCCAACCGCATCTTCAACACCATCTTGTGCGAGCAAGGCGCGCAGCGTGGTTGAACTGCGCGTAGTATTAAAATCGCCCATTAGAATCACTCGTGGGTATTTGGCGAACGCGGCGCTCACGGCTTTGAGCTGCTCATCGCGGCCAGTACCCGTGTGCAGATGCGTATTGATTACTACCAACGGTTCGCCCTGCCATTCGAGCTCGGCGGTTGTGAAATTACGAAAGCTCTTGCCAGACCAGTCGGGCAACATAGTGGTATGCCAGGCTTGTACGGGCAGTTTAGATAATAAAGCGTTGCCGCGATGGTCGCGAAACCATCGTTTACGCGTGGGATGAAAGCCGTAGTAGAACCCGCCGTGTGCGGCTAAAGCCGCCGTTTGACTCTGCCCTATGCCCAATCGATTGAACCAACTGCTGGCGTACACTTCTTGAATACCCGCAATGTCGGCCCCAACGAGTGTTTTGGCGGCGCGTTGAATATCGCGTTGGCCGTGCTCAGACTTGCCTGTTTGAATATTAAAGGACGCCACGGTTAACCGGGGGCCGTCGCTCGAAGTATGAGGCTCTTGATGCCAGTCACTGGCATATTCGTCAGCAAAGCCAATTCCGCTGTCGGCATCGGCGGGCACGCTGCGACGCGCTAGGCTGAACGCTGCAATCAGGATTGCGATTACAAGCCAGACCCCAATATTGGTGCTAAGTGCGCTCACCTTATTTAGTGGCCACTAAATACGCTACATAGGATAAGCAGGCTTCGCCCTGCTCGCTTGGGCTGAACACGCCATCGCCACTTTCGCCGTCTTCGGCCGTGCCTTCCCAGTAACAGGTAGCCGAGGAAAATCCCGCATCGATGAGCAGTTCACGTAGTTCGGGTAAACCCCAAAGGCGCCAGTCGTAAGTAAATGCATCCGTCATTTCAGTGCCGTCTGGAAACCGAAAATGAATATGCAAACGCGCTTCGCCGGTAATAGGATTGATCGAATCTTGATCCCACACATAGGTAAAACTTTTGTCGTCCATTACGGTTTCTTCTTCCAGCTCCTGAATACTTTCAGGGCCACCATGCAAATCAACCACAAAAATTCCATCGTCGGCTAAGTCATGTTGCACCCCTTTAAAATACTCAAGCATTTCGGCACGAGTTTTAAACACCCAGTACGAGAAATTTTGCGCGCAACGCACATCCGGCGCCTGGCGGCTAGGATTACGCGCATCTTCCTGATACTGCGTTAATCGTTTCGCGGCCTTACCTAAGGGTTTAATATTGTTGGCAAGACCCCAACCCAAGGGCTCTGGATCAATGTCGTAACTTTCCGCTGTGTTGTGCTTATTGGCACTTACCCAATAGCTACTCAGCAAACAAGTGCCGCAGAAGTCTTCACGAAAATGTCGTGGTTTGCGTCCGCGAATTTGTTTGTAGGTGTTAATTAAAAAATCTACGTCTTGGTCGGCCGACTGAACAGCTTGTTGATACAAAACGTATTTGTCGGCAGTGGCCGCAGTAAATTTTTTTGGCATAAATAAAGAGTCGGCACAAGAAATATTTAAACGAGTCGAAGTGTAGCTGATTTAATCTAACTGAAATAGCGTGATAGTGTGTGTGGCTGAACGCGCTCACTCACTTACTGTGCAATCATAGGGGGTCGAGTAGCGGACATTATTAAGCGATGTTTGCAATAATGGTCGCTAAGTGATTGAATTTTTTAGGTTCTGTGAAAATCATCATTTAGAGCGAGGTCGCCTACTTATGCACATTTATTTCTTGTCAATAGTTTTGCTTAAAAAATCCTCTGTAATCTAACCGTAATATGTGAATTTTAGCTAAGTTATTGATTTATATGAATTAAATTGTTTGCTTAAAAAATAAGCGGTCACAAAAGAGCTAAGCAGTACAATAGCTTGTCGTTAAATCACTCACTTTATTAACAAAGTTATCCACAGCTTGTGTGAGTAACTTTTACCGAGAAAATAGCTTACAAAGTGTCTATTTCGCCCACCAAGGTTACAGAGCCTCAGCTAGATAAAGAGCCTCAGCCAAATAAAGAGCCTCAGCTAGGCGAAGAGCGGTATGCACGCGTGGCTGTGCCTGTGCCGCTTCGGCAAACCTTTGATTTTATTGTGCCGGCCACTCATCAAGCTGCTTCCAATGACCTCATTGGCCGACGCGTGTTTGTGCCATTCGGCGCACGTAAAATGGTGGGTGTGATAACCAGCTGCTCCCAATCCACGAGTGTTGATCCGGCGAAGCTCAAACCAATTTTGTCGGTCCTTGATCGCGCTCCTTTATTTGATTCAGCTCTGTGGACCACTCTGCAATGGATAAGCAGCTACTATCTCGCGCCCATCGGTGAAGTATTTGAGATGGCACTGCCAACGCTATTGCGGCAGGCGCAAGGAGCTGAACCAGCGACCACACGCCAATGGGTGATGAGCGAAGCAGGACGTATGAAGCCAATCGAAGAGCTCAATCGTGCTCCGCTACAACTCGCCATTATCAAACGACTGTTAAAGCGTAATGCACTATCGGCTGATGACTTCGGTGATATGAATAGCGGTTGGCGTGCGGCAGTTAATACGTTGATCGATAAGGGCTGGGTGGACGAACAAGAAGTGGAGCCCCAGTTAGTGGATCAAGCCGATTCGTTCGACACGACGGTTAGCGCACCAGTGCCAATTGAACTTAACACGGCGCAACAGGGCGCCACGCAAGAGCTCATAAAAAAGCTTCAAGCCCAGACTTTCTCGGTGAGTCTTTTGCTTGGCGTTACGGGTAGCGGTAAAACCGAAGTCTATTTTGCCGCAATTCAAGCGGCGCTTGATGCGCAGCAACAAGCCCTAGTGTTAGTGCCTGAAATCGGACTCACGCCACAGCTTCTAGAGCGCTTTCAGATCCGCTTTAAAGTGCCAATAACCGTGATGCATTCCAACTTAAGTGACAAGCAACGACATCTTGCTTGGTGGCACGCTAAAACGGGTCAGGCCCGTATTGTGATTGGCACGCGTTCAGCCGTGCTCTGTACGCTGCCTGAACTCGGCCTGATCGTGGTCGATGAAGAGCACGACGGTTCGTTTAAACAACAAGATGGTGTTCGCTATCATGCGCGCGACACCGCTATCTATCGCGCTAAGTGCGCCAATGTGCCTATTGTGCTCGGCTCTGCGACGCCGGCGCTCGAGTCGTATTACAACGCACTTGAACAACGCTATACCTTGCTAGAGCTGCCGAGTCGTGCAAGCGCCGCTCTTTTGCCTGATATCCAGTTGGTCGATTTAGAAAAGCAAGCAAGCAGCGACGGAATAACGCCTACCTTAAGCGCACAGCTGCGGGCTACGTTTAAGGCGGGTGAACAAAGTATGTTGTTCATTAATCGCCGAGGCTTTGCTCCAGTGATGTATTGCATAGACTGCAAATCCGCTGTGCGTTGCCATCGTTGTGATGCTCATTTAACGGTGCATCGTGCACACAATCGTTTGCGCTGCCATCACTGTGGTTACGAAACGCGTATTCCGCTCGCCTGCCCTAAGTGCCAGTCGAATCAAATGACTGATCTGGGCGAGGGCACACAGCGCGTAGAGACCACTGTGCAGTCTTTGCTACCTAACGCGAACATTGCGCGAATCGACCGCGATTCAACGCGTAATAAGGGGCAGCTCGAAGCGCAACTGGATAGCGTTAAAAGCGGCCAGGCGGATGTGGTTGTGGGCACGCAGTTGTTAACCAAAGGTCACGACTTTGCGCATCTGTGTTTAGTAGGCGTTTTAGATGCGGATCAAGGCTTATACAGTTCGGACTTTAGGTCCACCGAAAGTCTGTTTCAGCAACTGGTACAAGTGGCGGGGCGCGCGGGGCGACGTGATCAACAGGGACGGGTGCTTATACAGACACGCTTCTGCGAGCACCCCCTATTTAAATTTATTATTGCGCAAGACTTCGCTGGCTTCGCTCGAGCAGAGTTGCAAACCCGACAACAACTTAATTTGCCGCCGTTTAGCTTTTTGGCAATGCTGCGCGCCGAATCAACCCACGATGCGCGCGCGATGCAGTTTTTGCGTACCGTTAAGTCGCAACTATCCAGCATTGATGAGGTACGCGTTATGGACCCGGTGGCAGCACCAATGGCAAAGCGAGCAGGTCGTTACCGCGCGCAACTGTTAATACAGTCGTCAGAGCGTCGCGCGCTGCATAATCTCCTAGCGCAATTAATAGAGCGTCTTGAACAAGACGATCGCTTGCGTAAATTAAGCGCTAACGTGCGTTGGAGCTTGGATGTGGACCCTCAAGATCTTTATTAAAAATGGTATCGCGTGGTTAACTTGTCTGTCACAGATGCCGCATACAAGGTAAAATTCGCACCCGTAAAAAAACTGTTCAGCAATTAGCGCAAGCGTATTCTTGAGCATCGTAACCGAACACAAAGGCATTACTTTGACTAAAACTCCGCAAGACGCACTCGTCGACTTATTCGCGCTCGCGCTGTCTAAATTAAGATCCGCTGAGGTTATTCCGGCCGACACAACTGCGCACATCATGTTTGAGCGTACGCGGCAGAAGGAGCACGGCGATTACGCAACGAACATTGCTCTCGCCTTGGCCAAAGCGGCGGCCACTAATCCGCGCGCCTTGGCCGAGCAAATAGTTGCAGCTTTGCCCGATAACCCGCAAGTTCGCAAGGTAGAGAT
>CAYGNS010000032.1:0-3512 GCA_964351295.1 uncultured Gammaproteobacteria bacterium | reverse complement strand
GGGCCAGGCTTTATCAACGTATTTTTAGCGGATGATGCGCGCTATAAGGTGCTAGACGAGGTGTTTGCGCGCGGCAACGATTACGGTTTGGCTGAGCCGAACTCCAAACAAAAAATTATGGTGGAGTTTGTGTCTGCCAACCCTACCGGTCCGCTGCATGTGGGCCATGGTCGTGGCGCGGTGTATGGCGATGCCCTAGCGCGCTTATTAACCGCGGCGGGGCACACGGTAGAGCGCGAGTACTATGTTAATGATGCGGGTCGGCAGATGGAGATACTCGCAACGAGCGTGTGGATTCGTTATGCCCAGATTCTGGGCAACGAGATTGCGTTGCCAAGCAATGGGTATCAAGGCGAATACATACATACAATGGCCCAAGAGTTGTTTGAAGAATACGGCGAACGATTTAATTTAAGCGCTCAGAGTTTGTTGGCAGCACAGGCTAACTTAGAAGACGAAGCCGCGCTTGATGCGCTTATCAAGTCAGTTAAAGAGCAACTTGGGGACACTGCCTATCAGTTATTTTTTAATAAGGCGCTTGATAGCATTCTCGACGATATAAAAGACGATCTGGCGGGCTTTGGAATTACATTTGATACTTGGTACTCAGAGCGCTCGTTGTTTGATACCGGCAAGATTAATGCAGCGGTAGAGCGCCTTAAAGAGTCTGGCAATGTGTACGAACAAGATGGGGCTTGGTGGTTTAAAACCACAGCGTACGGCGACGAAAAGGACCGCGTCGTGGTGCGTGACAATGGCCAGCCGACTTACTTCGCATCTGATATAGCCTATCATTTTGATAAAATCGATCGCGGTTTTGACTTGGCGATCAACATTTGGGGGGCTGACCATCACGGCTATATTTCGCGCGTTAAAGCATCAATGCAGGCCCTTGGGTTAAACCCAGAACAGCTCAAGGTGTTGCTCGTGCAATTTGCCGTGTTGTATCGCGGTGGCGAGAAAGTAAGTATGAGCACGCGCAGTGGACAGTTTATTACGCTACGCGAATTGCGCGAAGAGATTGGTTCAGACGCCGCCCGCTTTTTCTACACCCAACGAAAGTCAGAGCAGCACATGGACTTTGATCTGGATTTGGCCAAGTCGAAAAGCAACGAAAACCCGATGTACTATGTGCAATATGCGCATGCACGAATTTGCCGAATCTTCACGACCGCTAACGAGCGGGGGTTAACCATTGTCGGAGCGGCGCAAGCGGATTACACGTTGTTGACGGGTGAGCACGAACTTGCTTTACTCAAGCAACTCGAACGCTTTCCAGAGCTGATTCTAAGCGCCGCGCAACAATACGAGCCGCATCAAATTACGTACTACTTGCGTGATCTAGCTACTACCTTTCACTCTTGGTACAACACGAGCCGTTTTTTGGAGTTAGCAGAGGAAGAACGCGATGCCAAGCTTGCATTAAGCTCTGCGGTGCGCCAAGTATTGCACAACGGGCTCAATATTATTGGTGTGGCTGCACCCACGTCGATGTAGCCCTAACGTTGCCCTAATGTAGCCCCAACAATCACGCTTACGTCGAAACAGTTATCTGCACACCATAGGAGAAGCGCGTGGCACAAGCTCGCCGCATTAAGCCAAAATCCACCGCCAAAAAGGTCAAGACATCGTCTCGGCTAGCGGCGCTGCCATGGGGATTAATTTTGGTGATTTTAATCTCTGCTCTGGTGCTAGGTTTGTTGATGCTGGGAACCCAACGCAATGACGTACCAGTGGGTCAGGGTTTGAAGTCTTTGATCAATAAAGGCAATCCAGCAGAGCGCACGAGCGATGTGGACACGGTAGCCAGCCCCCCAGCGGAGCAAGCGCCTGATGCTGATGCAGCCGACTCCGCCCGAGTGGCTAACTTTGACTACTATCAAGTATTGCCTGATATCGACCAAGTGATGCCGCAAGACATGCCGGCGGGAGCGGTTGCCGCGCGGCGCGAAGACGGCTATGAGTACTATGTACAAATTGCCTCGTTTAGACAATTTGCCGATGCCGAGGCACTGCGCGCTAAGCTAGCGCTGCAGGGAGTGGTGGCGCTTACTCAAGCGAGCGAGGTGGCAGGTCAAGGCTTGTATTATCGCGTACGCACGGGGCCGTTCGAAAATTCTCGTGTCGCGAAAAAAGCTACGGCTCAGATCAAAAGCTTGGCGCACGATCCATTTGTATACCGTGTTGCGCTAGACTAACTCGCGGAACTCAACTTCTATTTATGCCGCAGAGCGTTCGCCTTGCGCATATTCTAACGGTAAGCCGGCTGCGGTTTGTAGGGCCCTTACGTTGTTCATCATGGTGGTTTGCACCAATGTCGCGCAGTGCTCAGGCCGTTCGCTCAGCATCTCACCGCTGATATCCACGGGCTCCCCAATACCAATATGAATGGTCGAGAAGGGCTTGGGAAAACGGTGTTTGTCCCAACTATTAAGCACCCACTGTCGGCTAGCTTCCACATGCAGGGGTAGCACAGGTGCTCGGCCCGCCGCTGCCAACCAAACTACCCCATTTTGCACTTGATAGAGCGGTCCTCGCGGGCCGTCGGGTGTCATTGCAATGGGTTCGCCACTACGCAGCAGTTTAAGCAGCGCACGCGTAACGCGCGACGAACCCTTAGAGCTTGAGCCACGCACGGTCTTATTACCGTACAGCGCCCCAAGTCGCGCCACGTATTCACCATCGCGGCTGTCGCTCACAATACAAGTAATTTGTCGATTGCGCATTGCCCAAGGGGCAATCGTCGAACAGTTATGCCACATGCTCAGTACAAACGGCTGTTGATCGGAGAGTAGTTGTTCAAATTGCTCACGATTATGCCAGCGTACCCGACAGGTAAGCGTAATTAAGCTAATCAACCACTTTACCAAGTGTGGAACAACAATAAATTTAAGGTTTGAGCGAGCCATACACTAACAGTGGGTGTCTAGATAAATTTGTTTAAAGGTGGGTGTCTAGGTAAGGGTGTCTTAGCAACCGGTGTCTCGGTAAGAGTAGGTTTTACGGTGGGTGTCTAGTTTATTTTCCGTCGTCGAGCTGTTTTTTTAGCTCTGCGATGGTCGCTTCTAGCTTTGCAAAGCGCTTCATCACGTAGTCGTCTAACTTGAGTCTGCGCGTGTGCTCGCGTAGCGGTTTGGCCGGCATGCCGCCCCACATCCCACCTGTGGGAATATCTTCAATAATGCCAGCGCGGTGTACCAGTACCGCATCGTCGGCCACTTTTTTGTGATCCAGCACCCCGGTTTGACCCGAAGCGATTACGCGGTTACCCAATTTGCTCGATCCTGACAATCCTGACTGCGCAATCAGCAACACATCTTCGCCGAGCTCCACGTTATGCGCGATATGACACAGATTATCAATTTTCACCCCGCGTTTAATCAGAGTAGACCCATAGGTTCCACGATCCACGCACGAATTGCTGCCTATAAACACATCGTCCTGAATAATCACATTGACGGTATGAGGTACGCGTTCGTAATGCTTATCAGGCGCTTGCGCGAAGCCATAGC
>CAYGNS010000031.1:7633-10625 GCA_964351295.1 uncultured Gammaproteobacteria bacterium | reverse complement strand
CTGATGTGAATCAGCGACCGTCCCAGCCTCGTAACGGAGCGACTGCTGGCATGCCCGCTTGCAGTTCTGCCTGTAATTCGCTTCCAAACGCTTGTACGGTGCTATTGGCTTGTGCCGAAAGACGCGCTAGATCTTCAGAGCCATCATTAACTTGAGAGGCTTGATCGCTGCAGCCAGCCAGCCCAAAAATGAGCGCTGTGATCAGCGTTGTAAATCGATAAGATTGTTTCATTGCTAGCCTATCGTGCAGTTGCATGGTTAACGATTTTGGAAGCCAGCGCCAAGTTGTAACAATCAAGTTGTAACAACATAGCGCAGACCTTAAAAGCCCTACTTGCGTTCTAACGCTTTGCCCATCATTTCGTGAATTAAGTTCACGGCTTGCAGAGGCCGCAACATCACTTTGAATTCGGTGATCAAACCTTGCTCGTTCCAGGTGAGCATATCAACCCCATTGACGTACTTGCCATCGATCTCGGTTTCAAATTCCAGCACCGCTGAGTGATCGCCACGAAACTCACGCAAATATTTAAAGGTAGGATTAAAAAACACCTGCATGGCCGCGGCTAAGTATTTTTGCGTAATGGCTTTGCCTTTTTGCGGTGTAAAGACCACGGGCGAAATCATGGCGGCATCGTCAGCTAGGATTTCGCTTAATCGTTCTGGTTGGCGAGCGCGGGCTATTTCGTGCCATAAGGCTAGGGTATCGATCATGTCTTCAGTGTGATGTTTTAGTATTAATGAGGGGCACAGTATAAACAATTTAAGATTAAGCGAGTATTTGCCAAGACTCTCTACAGTGACTCTCTACAGTTTTAATGCGCACCTAAACGGTGACTATATAGGGCGAAACATGCCGGGTCTGCACGTCGGTGTGTTTAAATGTCTCGGTGCACAGCCGTTTCATCGAAAAAACTACTCAACAGGAAAGTCATGAAAACATCAGATCTATTGGTAAAAGCGCTCGAAAATGAAGAAGTGGAATACATCTACGGTATTCCCGGTGAAGAAAATCTCGACTTTTTAGATTCTTTACGCAACTCGTCCATCAAACTCGTACTCACGCGGCACGAGCAAGCGGCTGGATTTATGGCTGCCACGTACGGACGTTTAACGGGCAAGCCAGGTGTGTGCTTATCTACTTTAGGTCCCGGTGCCACCAATTTTGTAACGGCCGCCGCGTATGCACAATTAGGGGCAATGCCGATGGTGATGCTCGCAGGCCAAAAGCCCATTCGTAAAAGCAAACAAGGACGTTTTCAGATTGTGGACGTAGTGGGTCTGATGAAACCCATTACTAAGTACTCGCAACAAATTGTGGATGGCAATAATGTCCCCGCGATGGTACGCGATTCATTTCGTATTGCCATGGAAGAGCGCCCTGGCGCCGCTTATTTAGAGCTACCCGAAGATATCGCCGAGGAAGAAACCGACGCGCGATTGTTCGATGTGGTGAGTCACCGACGACCAAGCCCCGACCCGAAATCGGTGGATGCCGCCGTTGAGATGATTCAAAACGCCAAGATGCCGTTGTTGCTAATCGGCGCGGGTGCCAACCGTAAGATGGCGGGCAAGGCGCTCAAGCGCTTTGTGGACAAAACGGGTATTTACTTTTTTAACACGCAGTTGGGTAAGGGCGTGGTTGACGAGCGACATGAAAAGTATCTTGGTACTGCGGCGCTGTCGGCGCATGACTACTTACATTGTGCGATTGATCGAGCTGATCTAATTATTAACGTGGGCCATGATGTAATCGAGAAGCCGCCGTTTTTTATGGAGAAAGGCGGCAAGAAAGTGATGCATATCAATTTCTTTCCCGCGCAGATCGACGACGTGTATTTCCCACAACTTAATGTGATAGGCGACATTTCGGCGGCCATTTGGGACATCACCGACAAACTGACGGTATCACCGGAGACGGACTACAGTTATTTTGGGCGCGTGCGTGACGAAGTCGAGAGTCACGTAAGTAAGTACTTTAAAGATGATCGATTTCCGATTCTGCCACAACGCTTAGTACGCATGCTGCGTAATCACATGGGCGACGAGGATATTGTTACCTTAGACAACGGTGTGTACAAAATTTGGTTTGCGCGTAACTATAAATGCCATGCGCCCAATACACTGTTGCTCGACAATGCCTTAGCCACTATGGGTGCAGGGCTACCTTCTGCAATGGCGGCAAAACAAGTTCGACCGAACCGAAAAGTGGTGTCGGTAAACGGAGACGGCGGTTTTATGATGAACTCGCAAGAGATCGAAACCGCAGTCCGGTTGGGGCTAGACCTAGTCGTGATTATTTTGAACGACAGCGCCTATGGTATGATCAAATGGAAACAAGAGAACGACGGTTTTGATGATTTCGGCCTAGATTTTAACAATCCAGATTTTGTTAAGTATGCCGAAAGTTTTGGTGCGACTGGGTATCGGCCCGAGTCGGTTGATGAGCTGAACATCATGCTCGAGACTGCACTCAATGCCAAAGGCGTGCACATAATCGATGTGCCAGTCGACTACTCGCTTAACCACGCAATCTTGAACGTGCTAATCAAAGAAAGCGTGTGCGTGATTTAACTGCGCAATTCAACGAGACCTACTATGAACACCATTAAAGTACACAATCCGTTTGACCAAAGCCTGATCAAGGAGCTTCCCGAAACCTCTGAGCGTGAAGCGATGGCCGCTATGGCTACCGCCGCCGACTTGTTCACGAACCGCGATCGATGGTTGCCAGCCTACGAACGCGTAGCCATTTTAGAGCGAGTTGTCGACATTATGAGCGCGCAGGTTGAGGAACTCACTCAACTGGCGGCCTCGGAAGGCGGTAAGCCGTATATGGATTCTAAAGTAGAAGTCTTGCGCGCGATTAACGGCGTAAAGCTGGCTATAGAGCACATGCCCGCCATCAAGGGCGAACAGATTGCCATGGGACACACCGCCTCGTCGGCCAATCGATTAGCGTTCACGCAGCGCGAGCCAATCGGCCCCGTAG
>CAYGNS010000031.1:0-7623 GCA_964351295.1 uncultured Gammaproteobacteria bacterium | reverse complement strand
CTCAATTTAATCGTGCATCAAACGATTCCAGCGTTGGCCGTTGGTTGCCCCGTGTTGATTAAACCGGCCGGTTTAACGCCACTGTCGTGTTATCGCTTAGTCGAAATTTTATACGAGGCCGGACTACCACCCGAGTGGTGCCAAGTGGTGTTGCCGTCGCGCGACGTGGCACAAAAGCTAGTGTGCGATGAGCGCACCAATTTCTTCTCGTTTATTGGTTCGGCAAAAGTGGGCTGGATGTTGCAGTCTAAATTGTCGCCAGGTACGCGTTCGGCATTAGAGCACGGTGGCGCAGCACCGGTGATAGTGGATGCATCGATGTTCGACCAAGGTGGCGCTAGCAAGCTTGAAGATATGGTCGCAGGTTTAACCAAAGGCGGTTTTTATCACGCGGGTCAAGTGTGTGTATCGGTGCAAAGAGTGTATGCCCCCAATAGTTATTGCGAGGATCTAGCCGAACGCATTGCCAGCCAAGCCAAAGTTTTAAAGGTGGGCGATCAGCTCGACCCCGATACTGAAGTGGGACCATTGATTACCCCAGCTGAAGTTGATCGAGTTGCGGCATGGGTAGAGACCGCCGTGGCACAAGGGGCAACCTTGGTGTGTGGCGGGCATAAAATAAGTGAAACCTGCTACGAGCCCACAGTGTTGCTGAATCCGCCTGAAGACTGTGAAGTGTCGCAGCAAGAAATTTTTGGGCCCGTAGTGTGTGTGTACGGCTATAAGGATAAGGACGACGCGTTGAACCGCGCTAATGGTTTGCCCTTTGCCTTTCAAGCGGCGGTGTATACGCAATTGCTGGACGATGCGCTCGATATGGCGCAACGCTTAAACGCAACGGCCGTAATGGTGAACGACCATACGGCTTTCAGAGTAGATTGGATGCCATTCGGCGGGCGCGACGCCTCGGGTATCGGCATGGGTGGCATACCGTATTCAATGCACGAAATGACGCGTGACAAGATGATCGTTATCAAGAGCGCGGTGCTGTAATACGTTTCGCGCCAGACGTGCGTTACCAAACGCCTTCTTCGTGCTTGCCTTGAATGGTGCAATCGCCGGCTTTGTAGTGTAGGTCGCGCTGCGTGCGTCGACGCATCGCATAGTCTTTGCTAATCGCCACCACCGTTGGGGTTAGCAGTACGATGGCCACGATATTAATTACGGCCATGAGGCCGAACGCCATATCAGCCGCGGCCCACACTTCGCTTAAATTGGCGCCCGTGCCCCAATAGATCATCACTAAAAATACGCTGATTAGGCCACCGCGCCCTATGCGCGTGTCGAGCTTGAACAAGTGTAGATTGGCCTCTGCGTACGCGTAGTTCGCAACGATACTCGTGAAGGCGAACAGCCCGATTGCCACGGCCACAAAATGCACGCCGTAGCTGCCGATGTGTGCGCTCATGGCCATTTGTGTTAAACGAATACCTTCCATCTCACCTGACCCTAAATTGCCCGCCAGTAGGATGACGATGGCGGTACACGTACACACCACGATGGTATCCACAAACACACCAAGCATTTGAATGTAACCTTGAGTGGCTGGATGGTTCGGCTGAGGGGATGCGCTGGCCGCGGCTTGGGGAACCGATCCCGCACCCGCTTCATTGGAATACAGGCCGCGCTGAATACCATTCTTAATGGCGGCCGCAAAGGTCCCCGCCGCCGCTTCGTTCAAGCCAAAAGCCGACGTCACAATGTCGTAGAGCATCGCGGGTACGGCCGCGAAATTGAGCACCGTGATTGCGACGACTAAAGTTACATAGGCAATGGCCATAAACGGCACTACTAATTCTGCGAATCGCGCAATGCCACGCAAGCCACCAATAATCACGCAACCCGTGAGTACGGTGATGATTAAAGCGGAAGTATTAACGGGCACCCCGTACGCGTAGTTAACCGCGTCGGCAATTGTATTGGCTTGCGTCGCACCAAAAATAAAGCCGTAGCCAAACAATAGGCATAGCGAGAAGGCGATACCTAACCACGGTAAGTTTAAGCCCAGCGTGATGTAGTAAGCAGGCCCACCACGAAACTCCTTATTGCTGTCGCGCACTTTATACACTTGCGCTAAGAGGCTCTCGGCAAAGCCGGTGGCCATACCCATAAACGCGATCACCCACATCCAAAAAATCGCGCCCGGGCCCCCTAGAGAAATGGCAATGGCGACGCCCGCCAAATTGCCCGTACCGACCCGTGCAGACAATGACGTACACAGTGCTTGAAAGGAACTGATCCCGGACGCATCAGCGTGCCGGCTATTTTTAAGCAGGGCAAACATATGGCCAAAGTGCCGAATCTGCACCAAACCTAAACGCACAGAAAACCAAACGCCCGCAAATAACAGCAAATAGATCAGCACCTGACCTTCGCCCCACAACACCGCGTTCACGGCGGTAACCACTTCGTTTAGCATGAAATCTTTACTGTTTGAGTTTGACTAGTATCGGGTGAAGTGTATCACCACCGACGCCTAGCAAAAGCCGAGCAACCGCGACAGCGAGGTTGTGAAGAACGACGTAGTATGGATTTGATTGGAAAAGGTCGTTCGCGCTGTGGAAAGCTAAGCAGGCTGATTTTTTATGATACCCGCTTGAATATTGTGGCATTCATTGTACAATGTATATGCGAATGATTCTCATTTACATAAAGGTAATCAAGCTTTGAACGCGAGTAATTGCAAACCTGATGATTTCACGCGCAGTCATCGTCCTGGTGCTATGCGTTTTTCTACGGCCGACAGCGTGGAGTGGCAGATTCCATTTGATTGCAAAGTCTTGCGTGCTTTATTAGATAGTAGAAGATTAAAAGCGGAAGACTTTCGATTTAGATCCTCAAGCGAATGCCAAAAATTCATACGGCAGTTGTTTTTATTGTCGTATGCCGACGAGCTCACGAGCGGCTGCGCATCGCCTATTGCAAACCTGGGCCAAGAGCTGCTTCGGGCGCAAGAACAAGCGCTAGAAAACTAATTATGGACCACCTAAACGGAGCGCACTTGGATAGTCTTGATGAGTTAATGGCAAGACTGTTTACTTTAATCACGCACCACAGTTGCCTTGCATCCAACGATGTGGTGATTGATATTGTATGTCATATTCAGCAACTGGCTCACCATCCGGAACTGGAGTTCTTCCCCTTTCAACGCACGGTTATAGCCAAAATGCACAAGCATTGGTGCGCGAAGCTCGCACAGACCGACTTAACTAAGATATTGCACTAGAATTCTAAATCAATCCCCCTTCCGCCTTGCTGAACAATCGTGCACCAAATGGCTAAGGTTGTGATAAATTGACCTCACAACAATAAAATAACAAGGCCTACAATGAAGTACGCAATTGTCACCGACTCAGTTGGTTGTATACCAGAGGATGAATTTAACCAACGCTCTATGAAACTGTTTCCGCTTGCGGTCAGTTTTGAAGGAGTTCAATACTTCGACACCAATTCTGAGAAAGTGTTGCTGCCAATGCATGCTGCGGCGCGCGTGGGGGTAAAGTCTAACTCGCTGTCGATTACGCCCACTAAAGAAAATATTCACAAGTTTGTGGTTGAGCAGTTGGTGCCTTATTACGACTCGGTGTTTTTCTTTACTCCAGGCAGTGCCTTTACGCCCATCTATGACACCTGCAAGAGCGTAGCTGACTCGATTGCGGCCGAAGCCAAGGCCATTAGAACCGAAAAATCGATCACCACGCCTTTTCGCATTTCTTATGTGAGCACTCGCACGGGGCTCTCGGGGCAGGGCTTAGTGGCACTGTATGCCGATGATCTGATTAAAGCCGGAACGTCACTTACGGAGTTCACTAGCAAGATTGCTGAGACCACACCGTTGGTGCAGGCGATTGTGTTAGTTCGAGACATTGTGTACGCAAGACATCGGCAAAAACTAAAGGGTAACGATTCTATGTCGTTGCCGGCCGCGTTACTTGCGAAGGCTCTCAAGATTTCGCCCATTACCAAGCTGCATAACAACGAGTTGGTGGTGATCGATACTAAAACTCGCGGCTTTGATAACAGCCTAAATAAAGTATTTGAGTTTTGTATTGAGCAAATATCGTTTGGCTTAGCCATCCCGATTATCAATATTACCATCGCCGGCAATCCCGCTTCTTTGAATCACTACAACGGGTTTAAACGCTTGCAGCTTGAGTGCAGTAAACGCGACATTCGCTTGCTGGTCGGTGTGATGACCTTGGCAGGGAGCATTCAAATTGGCTGTGGCACAGTGGCCGTGGGCATCGCCCCATTAGATCCAGAGGCTACACCGGGTTAATCTTCTCTCCTGGTCACCAACCAGATGTAAGTAAAATGCTAGCGGCTTCCATCGAGTAAAGCCCCTTTTTTCTGTCGTAAGCTCACTGTATGATGTTTGCGATTTTGCTTAACCAACGTGCACTTACTCTCGGTATTTTGGGTCAAGAAAGTAGCTTGACCGTCGACTCAGATTGGACTAACAGCAAGGCCGAGAACCAAGTGAACTATCAAGAGCATATTGAAATAATCGCTGGTAAGCGCAGCGGCAAACCTTGTATTAAGCACACGCGAATCAGTGTTTACGATGCATTGGGCTGGTTGGCCGCAGGTATGACAGTGTCTGAAATCCTCGATGATTATCCCGAACTTTCTGCGGATGACATACAAGCTTGCCTGGCGTTTGCGGCGGAGCGAGAACATCCATAGCCGCAGGCCGCTCAGCCCCAAACCTTTGCCCACAAAATCGAGGGTTTAACTCAAGGCCTTAAGCACATCCTCAGTTAATTGCACTTGCGTGTACTTCGCCTTTAAATCAAATAGATTGGCGGTGTGTGCTGCGGGGGTGCGGTCGCTGCAGGCGTCTTCTGCCACAATCACGGGGTAGTTGTATTGCAAGCCATCCACCGCGGTGGCGCGCACGCAGCCGGTAGTGGTGACGCCCGGTACCACTACGGCGTCAATCCCGCGTTGCTCTAGTTGCGTTGCGAGCGTGGTGCCATGAAAAGCGCTTGCCCACTGTTTTTCAATGAGCAAATCGCCGGTAGTGAACTCGAGTCGTTCGTCTAATTCAGGCCACGGTTCGCCACGCTGCAGAACATTCAATGCTGGCAGCTTGGCGCGAAACACGCTGGCTTGCTCGTCGTTGTCGTACACCACGGTTGTGAACACCACTAAATATCCACGATCTCTAAACGCCTTTATCAATGTTTGGATTTTGCCAACGGCCGCATCACAGTCGTGCCCGAGCGGGCAGGCTGGATCAGTAAAGCCCTTAATGGCATCAACGATGATGAGCGCCGGATTGTTCCCTAAACCTGCGGCGAGGGAGGCTGGAGTGTGCGTTGTGAGTACGGTGTCTTGCATGTTCTATTTGTGGGTAAATTGGCTGGCGTCGGGCGGTTAAAAAAACAAACCCGCGTTAGCAACACAGTCTAACGCGGGCTTGGTGATTTTGCGAATCGAGCGTCTACCTCGATACGCGCATCAGTAACTTCTTTTTAGCCGTTAGCACGGGCTCCAATAAACACAGGCTTAACCGGTGCAGGCAAACTCGTTTCGGCTTCGCAACGCGCCCGAATGTCTTCGAGGTCGCCACCAAAGTTAAACAGCTCGGCTTTGGCAGGTCGGGTGCTGGCCATTTCGCTACGTAGTGCGTCGGTGGCTTTGGCATCAACGCTGCCTGCATCGTTAATGACTACACCATAGCGTTTAGCCCCTTCGCGCGATACGAGTCGACGTGCCACATCAGCGCGCACTAATTCGGGATCGCGTTTGAGTGGGTCACCCCAACCGCCACCACCCCAAGTGTTAAAGTAAAGCACATCACCTTCTTTTACTTTAACGCCTTCCACTTTGGCGGGCAGCCATTCTTCGCTGCCGTCCACACGGACGATGCGCTTGGTGGAACGCAAGCCCGTATCGCCCCCGAGTACGCCCCAAGGGTAGGTGAGCCAGCGCTCGTCATGTATGCCGATATCACCGTCACATAAAAAGCGATAGGCGACACTCAAACCGTTACCGCCACGGTGCAAACCCGCGCCGCCCGAATCGGTTATGGTCTCGTAGCGCTCTATGCGCAAAGGGAAGTACGATTCAATAAATTCGTTGGGTACGTTGGTAAAGCCGGGCCACAAGGAGTGGCCATCGGGACCGTCGCCTACAGGGCGGCCGGGAATACCGCCAAAGCCGATTTGGAATAATTGAAACCATTCGCCTTTTTTATCGTAGCCCGAATAAAACAAGTGCGGCGAATCCGAGAAGCCAGCTGCATTGAGCATCATCTCAGGTGCGCCCATACCCAGTAATGCGCCGAGCACGTCAAAGATTCGCCCCAACGCATGGGTGCGACCTGAGAGTGCGGCCGGAAAGTTGGGCTTAAGCAAGCTGCCTTGTGGGATATTAACTTTAACCAGATCGTAAAAGCCGTCGTTAAATACAATCTGCGGGTCTACTACGTTAATCGTGAACGAGCCGAAGAACATTTTGAACATGTCTTCGTTCATATAAAAGTTTACAGAGCTTTGTGCTTGCGGATCGGTGCCGTCAAAATCGAAATGCGCCACTGAACCTTCGCGCCACATTTTGCACTTAATTTTATAGGGCCCCATGCCCATGCCGTCGTCACACAGGTAGTCAGTAAATTCGCGTGGCTCTTCAGGAATAAACATCTCGATAATGTGTTTCATGGCGTCGTAGTTGCGCTGCAACATGGTGTCCATGGTGGAATAAAACACATCGTCGCCAAACCGTTCAGCCAGTTCTACACAGCGTTTTGCCGCCGTGTTACACGCCGCGACTAGGGCGTTTAGGTCAAAGCGGTTCCACTGTGCGGTACGTACGTTGTGCAAAATGAGTTCTAGTAAATCGCTTTGCAGTACGCCCTTTTTGTACAGCTTGGTGGGTGGGATGCGAATGCCCTCTTGATAGATGGTGGTGGCTTCAATCGGAATAGAACCCGGCACCATGCCGCCGTTGTCGGACATATGCCCAAACATGGCGGACCACGCGATATGTCGACCTTCCTTAAACACTGGCACTAACACAATCCAGTCGGGCAAATGCGACACAGCGGCATTGCACAAATAAGGATCGTTGGTCAGGATAACGTCGCCTTCTTCAATGTCACCACTGTAGGCTTGCATGAAGGGGCCAATGAATGAGCCGAATTGGCCCACGACCATTTTGCCTTCGCGATTGGCTATCATCGGAAAACAATCGCCTTGCTCGCGAATGCCGGGCGACATCGCGGTGCGGAACAACACTGCGTCCATTTCTTCGCGTGCATTGCGCAAGGAGTTTTCGATAATGTCGACGGTCACTCCGTCTACGTCTATTCGGTTTAGAGGCGTAGTGTTCGTCTCAATAATATTGGCTGGCATAACGACCTCCTTATTACGCGTTGGGGTTAATGAGTAAGTTACCGATTTTGTCGACCGTGGCGTGATAGCCCGGCAATACAACGGTGGTAGAGTCCATCTCACTCACAATGGCAGGGCCGTCAATCACGAGGCCCTGTTGTAGTTTATTGCGGTCGTACAGCTTGCCTTCGTGCCATTCGCCCTCGTAATAAAAGCGGGTATTTTGTAACACGCAATCCTGCAAACTGGCGGACGAGTCGCCTACGGTGGCCGCGGCCAATTCTTT
>CAYGNS010000030.1:0-10647 GCA_964351295.1 uncultured Gammaproteobacteria bacterium | reverse complement strand
GGGTGGCTCGTCTTGGGTGAGAAACGGGGGCCTGACTACAATTGGATTAGAACCACTGTCGTTAAAGTCAATAAAGAAAAATCGGCCTTCTTTATGGTTCCAGCCATAATTGCCGCCGGCTTCTACTCGGTTTACTTCTTCAATCTCGTTCTGACCAACATCGCCTGTCCATAAACTGCCCGTGGCGCTATCAAAGGCCATTCTGAAGGGATTACGAAACCCGTAGGCGAATACTTCGTCGGCACCCTCAATGCCTACAAACGGATTGTCGTTAGGCACGGCATATTGACCGTTGGGCGATGAGGAGCCGTTAACATCAATTCGCAATATGGTGCCAAGCGCGGAATTGGGGTAGCGACCATTGCCCAAGAGCCCATGACCGTCAAATGGGAAGCTTGAGTCGGGTTTGTTACCCCCTTGGTCGTCGCGTCCACCGCCATCACCTACGCTGATATACAACATTTGGTCTGGTCCAAAGGCAAGGTCACCACCGTTATGATTGTTTTGCGGTTGATCGATAATCAACACGTTGCGCTGTCGTACAATTCGGGAATTACAACTGGGGTCTAGCGCTCGATACTCCACTACAAAGGAGCGATGCGCCGGCGCTACATTGCTTGGTAAAGTCGTGAAGTCGACTAAACTGTCTTGCGCGGTGCGTCTTGGTTCGGATTGGTACGTATAGAACAAGCCATTGGTGGCAAACTCTGGATGAAACGCTAACCCTAGTAGCCCTCGTTCATCAGAGCCCGAATTCAAGCTCACAAGACTGGCTCGCACATCTAAAAAACGCGTTTTAGAGAAATGAGTGAGATCGACTCGTTGCACTAGTCCAATCTGTTCAACAACAAAAATACTGCCGTTGATGCCGGGTGCGGTAACCGCTTTCAGCGGTGCTGTAAAGCCGCCGGCCACCTGGAATGTCTCTACGGCTATCGCGCCTGTAGCGATGGGCGTGGTGAAAGGATCAGCTGTTTCGCTAAAGTTAAGGTCCACTGGAATCTCTTGCACCCCAAAACTCGCGGGTGGGGATTGGTTGCTAAGGGTCGTGTTATTGGCAAAATAAATAGTGTTGTTCGGGCCCTCGACCCAGCCTGGTTGGGCGTGATAGCGGACTTCGTCAATGTATTGAGTGCCATTAGGGTTGCCCGAAGAGAGTTGATCGGCCGCGGCATTGAGCCTTTGAATGAGCGCTGAAGAGGTAGCGAAAGTGCCCACAAATGGGCTGCGAATAGCCCAACCGTAGCGGTTCCAGCCGTCGCCACCTCCGCTACTTTGATGACACAGTTGGCAGCCCGCATTGCTCGACAGCGAGCCAGCGTAATGCTCCTCCCACCAATCCAGATAGTGACCGCGTGCATTAGCGGTCGCACAATTGATTAACAGACCAATGGCGAGCCAAGTTCTTAGGTTAAGCATGGTTGAGGGTGGGGATGCTAGGTTCTTAAACGTTGAATAAATTATTGAACATTCCAGGTATTTCGATCAGCGGTGCTTGGCCGCTATAGTTCGAGCGAATACGTGGGAACACCTGCTGCCCGGCATTAGGACTCACCCAGTCTGCGACCTGCGCAAATATGTGGTCTATCTCGGTACGAGGGGTGATGTCGGGTGTACGGTACTCGGGCTCATCATACTTTGCTAACTCATCTGCTTGCGAGAACTCGCCGTACAATCCACCCGCTACTTGTTCGCCAATTACCAGCATTAAATTGCCTGAACCATGGTCTGTACCATAATCGCCATTGTCGCGAACTTGGCGGCCAAATTCACCCGCAATGGTGATTACGATGTTGCGACGGTCCGCTGTGCTTAAGGCATTCCAAAGTGCTGAAAACCCACCGTGCAGCGCATTGGCGTCGGTGGGGTTTGCCCCAAAGCGTCCGCCAAAAATATCTTTGAACCCATTTTCAATTCCGCGATTGACCTCTGGGTTATTGGGGTCAGTTTGGAGAATGCCGGGAACTTGGCGCTGGCTCCCGTGCGAATCCCAACCACCGTAATGCATGGAGATGACGTTGGGATGGAGTAGGTCGTTGCAGGCAAGCACATCGTATACATTACGAACTTGCTCACCAAATGAACGACTGTGAAGCACGCGACGCGGAGCGTTGGTACCCGCGGGGTCTAGATTGAGCCCGGCGTCGTCATCGTATAAGCCGTATATTGTATTGGGAATAGGTACTTCGCTTAACCGCGTTTGGATTAATTGGCCAAACAGACGGGTTTTGCGCTCATGCTCTAAAAACTTGTTGTATGCGGCATGCAGGCCTGGTTTGGAGCGCAGACTTTGGTGATACGTTTTACTGGCGCGCGCTATTTTACTGCCAAAATTATAGAACTGAATAGCTTGTGGGTTGTAGTCGTACAAACCAAGGTCGCGGGAGTCGGCTACCGAAATCACATCGCTATTGTCTACACTATTTGCGTTGTAGTTGGGTGCGTTGCCGACTGGGCCAAAACAAAAAACCGACGGGCTACGCGCAACAGATATTGCGGTGCCTTGAGCGGACCGAGCCAATCGGCCTCCCCAACCAGAACGGTTAACATCGTTTACGCCCGATAACAAATTGCCTTGGTTGAGCTGTAGTGTAGATAGATCATGCGCGCGGTTTTGCCCACCCACAGCATTGAACACTAGCGCGGCTTTGCCTGCACGAAACATATCGATAAGCCAACTCGCTTCGCGCCAAATACCGAAGGTTACTTGGTGATTACGTGAGCCGATGTCTTGTAACCCCCCTGGCCAGTCCGCCTCATTCACCGTGAAGTGAATATAGTCATCGTTCCAACGTTGCTGAGCGGTTTGCCCCGCTGCGGCTAATGCATGTGCGCGGGCACGGTGCTGCCAGTATTTTTGGCCAAGGCTACCCGGCGTTGCATCATACGCGGGTACCACTAGGTGGCGCATGTCTGGCCCGCCATCCAAAAATAAATTGATGAGCAAGCGGTTTGTAAGCGGCGCTGGCATTGCCACGAGGCGGTTCGTACTGAGACCTATGCCATAGAGTGCAGCGCTAGCAAATGCGCCCTGCAGAAAACGTCTACGCGCCGAATTATGCGAGTTCATTGGTTGGCCTCCGCAAACACATAGGGGGTGGTAAAAATAAATCCGACCGCAGCATTAATTCTTTGACGAGCATGTTCGCGTAGATCGTACCCCGCATTAGCGCCGCTTGTGGTAACGATAGGGAGCGTTGTTTCGCCGAGTTCGTTTAAGAGCTGTTGAATGAGTGGGTCGTTGGTAATCTCTTGCGCGGTATACGCGTGTTCCAAGTCGCTGAGCTCAGCAGCCGTGAAGCTCGTGGAGCTGCCATTGTCATGTCGGCAATAATTGTCCCAACGACCATTGCTCATTAAATACTGCATGCTGATCGGTTGTGCAGGCTCTTGCAGTTGCAGGTCGCGTACCGCGCACATCAGTAGATTGAAATCTAAAAAGTGCTCCTGATCCCAAGGATCGTTGGTGCTGACCCGCGTTGCACCGAGAATTGACACTAAATGCGCGCGTTCTAATTCGGTGTAATCATCCAGATTGCCTACCACATGCCGCCATAGCCAACGCGCCGCATCTTCAACGTAAAACTCACCATCGTCTCGCTGCGGTAAAAAGGCTTGCCACTTTTTCTCCCAGCTAATGCCTTGGTCGCAGCTGCCACAAATGTCCACATCGCGTAGTCGGTAGCTTTGGTCGGTGAGCATGTTGAAGTTATTCTCGAAAATGCCCGCCGAGTCCGAAGCCTCGGCTGAGTCTTGGCCACCAAAGACGTTATGAATAGGGCGAAAGACTTCGCCCGCCAATTCGTTGTTAATTACTGACTCCACGGGGAAGCCTGCACGACCATCGTGGTATCCACCACTGAAATAGGCTTCTAAATTGTCCAGGTTAAACTTGTTGGCTAAGAACAGTCCGCGTTCAAAGCTTGTGAAGTATTTTGTTTGGCTGCGGTTGTGAAACAGAGTGGATATAGCGTAAGCGTGTATAAAGTCTAGGAAGTACTTGTTGGCACCCATTGACGCCCAGGCATTGCGTAAACGCTGACGAGTGCTTTCACTCATCGTGTCGTCGGCCAACCCCGCGATAATCATAACGGGAAGATTGTGCAGGGATTCAGGATGCAGGATGGAGCGCGGCATCAACGTGTCAATTTTGGCGCTCGCGTCATACCCCACTACCCATTCGCCAAAAATTTGTACGGGATCGGTATGATGATACTCCGTCTCAAATACCACTATGTTACTGGGTGCATTGTCTTCGCCCACGCGCATATCAGTAAGCATTTTCGCAGTTTCGGGGATTGTTATATCTTCGTGCTCGGGATCAGAACTGCCGTAGATGCCATAATAAAGCTGGTGTATTTCGCGGGCGAAATCGTCGTTACACTCGCATTCCAAGGTGAATGGGTTCCACTGGTTTTGATAATGTCCATATTGAATGGCCGCAGCCGCTGACTTAGCTGCCACGCCCAGTACCTCATGGTAAGGAATGCCAGACTCATGCGCTTGCATGATGGCATCATAGTATTCGGTTACCTGATCGCGACTCACGCCCACATCCAGATTAACCGCTAAGTGATAGTTGGTTTCCCAAAAGCCGATGCGTTGTCTAAATGGATTGAGACCCCGTACTGTTGCCATCCGTAAAAAGACATCTTCGAATCGATACTGATTTATCGCAAAGTATTGACGGGTTTCGATGGGTACAGGCAAGTTGGAAGAGGGGTTTGAGAAAAAATCGACAAACTCACGCAACGTGCCATGCTCAGTTTCTACCTGCGTATAGTTTTCGCAGGGTGTGATTGCATTGCATGGTGTGCGCGCCGACAATTTTGGATTGTGTTGCGAGAAATTGAGCATCTCGGCGATGGCTACACTGGGGTCCATGTCGGCCCATTCTTGAATTTGCGTGTCGAGCGCCTGACCGCCAAACGCGAACACGTTGAGTACTTTACGTACCGCGGCTTGATCCCAACCACCGCGCGAAAGTTTGGGCAACGTGAGCTGAGTTTGATTGATGCTAGCTAGTTCAAAACGGCGTAGCGTTATCTGGGCGGCGGGGTTAAGCACTTGAAAGGAGATGTAGTTGATTTCGGCATAGAGATTTAGTGAAAAGACTATGCAGTTGTCTTTGCCTAACTCGAAAGCAAAATCCTCGCCATTTACTTGTATTAGTAAATCGCTAGCTTGCAGTGGCATGTTGGCGGCAAGATCGAAGCAAAACTCCATCACCTCGCTCTGCGGCTCAAAAACCACATAGAGCGCCTCGCTCGTTGTGTAGTCATTGGGGTCTATACCACCCGGTGTTATCTCCACTCGCTGACCCGAAGGCTCAGGGATGGCAGGTCGCAGCCCATCGAGCAAAAGTTGATTAACGACGGTTAAAACGGCAGCGAGTTGGCGCTCGGTTAACGTGGTTTGCGCATCAGCGGTCGTGAGGCTAAAAAGCAAGGTTAGGACTAGGTAAAAAAAGCGCCTGAGTCTCAACAAGATTCGCGCTGAAGATGCGCGGATGGCCGCGCGAGCGTGATAGCGGTTTGCAGGCTTTGCTTGCACAAGGATGCCTCTTATAGGGTTACACCAGAATGTTCGTTCCCCATTTACACCGTGCACCCTTGAACGGAGTTTGCCCTAAAAATATGTTGTTCGTGAATTATTTTGGATGAACGGTCACTAAGGTGCGGGTTTAAGGTCAAACCAACCGCACTCGATTGAAAGCGCGGGTATAAGTAGCAAAAGGCGCGCCGCTCGGGCCAGTTTAGTCTAGCAGGAGTAAGGTTATGGCGTTTAACACCGGTTTAGGTGTAGAGCAGTTGCCCGTATTCGAATGAGGGGCGAGGGGAGTGTTGAGCCGTAGCGCCGCAGCGCGCAGGGTGGAACCTGCTGTTCCCACTCCGGCTGTAGGCACCCAATCCAACGGCTCGTTATAGAGCACGGAGTAGATGCTGATGGCCACGGCAAATGTGCCGAAGTCAGTGGGATGGATGCCGTCCGGATCGAACATCTTATTAAAGATACTGCGTTGGTTTTGGTACATGTCGAACCATAGGTCGCCCACTCGTGCCACAGGTACCGACAAGCGGCGGCCTATATCCAGATAAGCTCGCGATACGGTTATTTGGTCGCCGGGGTAATTGCCCGTTTGTAGTCGTGCCCAAGTTTGGAAGAGAATCGGCTGGGCGCAACTCTCGCGTGTTGCTGCAACTAAAGTTTCGATGCCTAGCGAGAATTGATCAGGGTGTCGAATCGACTGCGTGCTGTGATCTTGTAACACCACATAGTCCCAGGCGCCGTCTCGAATTCGAGCAAGTGTGGCGGGTCGACGCGCATGTTCCGAGAGCGTAATTCCACCAACCGCTTCATAGCCAAACGTGTCTTGACTCTTGGGATTGTTTTGCAAGAATCGCTGCAACGTAGGAACGGAGTATTGGACAAAGCTATTGCCCACAAACAAAACTTTAAGTGCATGAGCGCAAGGGGAGAGTAGCCACAGCGCCACAAACACGGCTAACCTAAAATAACCCAACCCCGTAAGGCCTCAACCCGAATAAATAGCTAAGCGAACTCACCGGTTCAACCGATGAGTTCGGATCGAGTCTAACGCCACGGCTCGATTCTGGTGGAAGATGCTAAGCATAATTCCATTAAGATGAATCTGGTACTTATTTTTTTATTTTACTTTGCTTTGGGAGCATCTTAACTTGCGCGTATTTTGCATATCAAATCGCGTAGATCCGTTTAAACGCTTTCCATCTCTAACGCTTGGATACTCCACACGTGTTTATGCCTAATACCGAATACAATGGGCACCAACCTATTAAGCCAGTAATCAATGGTACTAATCCAACCCACCCCCAAGCGCTCTGCGGGCCGACGAAGACTAAACTGATGAGCACGAGCCCGAGTACCACCCGCAAAATACGATCAAAGTTACTTTCGTTTTTAGATTTCATGGTGTTCACCTCAAAGGAAACAGTTTTAATCCATTATTGGAGTGGGTATTTTGCATGAATCCAAACGTCTGGTGCTTGATCTAGATCAATGCTTTGGCTTGTTTTGAATTTAAGGTTCGCTGCCAAATAGCGCTTCTCTTAGTGGTTACTCAATAATTTGAGGTAAACTGCAGGGCGCCATTACATAGTGTCCAAGCTCTTTTTGACCGCAATCATTTATGTTGTTTAAGATATCCCTAAAAGAACTGGCTCGGCCGATTCTGTCTAATCGCTGGTTCAATCCTATTGTTGTATTTATCTGCCGCCTTGTTCGGCCAGTCGTTTCCGATGCCCTGCTTGTTCGGATGCCTGTTAATGGCATAGTTAGGTGCAATTTGCCCAACTTAAACACTGTATCGTTTTATTCCAATGCAGATGACCCGATGGTCTCGAAACTGTGTTTTAAAGGGCTTGACGGGTACGAGCCAGAATCTATTCATTTGTTTCGTCGGCTTGCTTCCAGTGCCAAGTGTGTATTGGATATTGGGGCCAATACGGGGATCTATGCTCTGGTAGCGGCCATCGAGAACCCTTTGAGTCACGTTTACGCTTTTGAGCCAGTTCCCAGAATTTTTGATCGACTGGCGAAGAATCGTGCTTTAAATAACGCCACCAACTTGCATCTTAGCCAGCGTGTGGTGGCTAATTTTAGCGGCAACACCACCTTGTATATCCCCATTGGTAGAATGCCAACGAGCTCTTCCATGGTAAAAGGGCATCGGCAGGCGCAAGAAGTAATTGAAGTTCCGACTACAACTTTGGATGCCTATATTGATGCAGAGGCGATAAGCAAAGTGGATCTAATTAAAATCGACACTGAGTCCACTGAGCCATGGGTGTTGGAGGGCGGGTACCAGATGCTTGCCAGAGATAAGCCAGCCATAGTATGCGAAGTGCTGCAAACCAAGACGGGTAGGGCGATTCAAACAATTCTTGATGAGTTGGGGTATGAGTACTACTGGATTACGGCAGATGGTCTAGTTAAGCGAGCGGCTATTACGGGCGACCCCGAGTTTAAATATCTAAATTATCTATTTATTCAACCGGGGCAAGTTGCGCTGCTACATCCACCGTTTGACGCGCGTTTGCACTAACTTTAGTGGGTCCAGAATTTATTGGCAAGTTCCGCCATTTAGTTCATCAAAAGTGCGTGCAAGTCTGGTTAAATACGGCTTTATAAATTTACGATACTTAACTTAGGAGCATTCTTTTGAAACTAATACTCTCTTGCTTTGTCGCGTTGTTGTTAGCCGCGTGTGGTGATTCATCCACTACCGCAGAGTCATCGGCCGTCGAAATAACCGCAGGCGATGCAACGCAAGCTGTTGCTTCCGGCGAAGTCGCGGTGGTTGACCCCTGTTCATTGTTGGCCGATAGCGCCGTTGCCGAAGTGTTTGAAGTAGATGCGGCAGGGTTCGAACGCTATGCGCGTAATCCTTATCCTGATACTAAACGTTGCGAGTACTTATGGAGTGATCCAAACAACCCGATTAAAGGCCGTCAACTAACCGTTACAATTTCAGCAAATGGCGAGATTGAGGCCATGCCGCGGCGCTACTCCAATATGTTGCGTATGGATATAGAGAAAGGGCTGATGGCAACAGCTCAGCAAGTGATCAAGCCGACGGCAATTGACGGTTTTGGTGAATTTGCCTATGCGTGGGGGCAGAGCGCTATTAGCAAGGTATCTAAAATCAAGTTTCAAAAAGAAGAGCGCTACTTAGTTGAAGTGATGTTTAGCACCAATGACGACGCCCTGCCTGATGCCATTTCCGTGCAACTTAAAGAGGTAGGCCAAATGGTTTGGGCAGCGCTCTAAGGGTGATTTGACTATTTGGGTGCCTCGCTAGCCGAAGAACATGGCGTGCATGATACGCCCCGGCATGAAGGCGAGGCTCCCAGCAATAATTAAACCGCCAATGTAGAGCCCAATCATCGCGCCGCGATGAGCGGCGATATTGCCTTTACGTGCGTGGTACAAAGCATACGGAACTGACCAGTATGTGAGAATCACAAATAAATGGATAAAACCGAAATGGCCGCCCATAAAACTAGGGATGAATATGGCGGCCGTTGCGGTTAGCATCATTAAGGCCATATACGTATAGCCTGTGTAACGATGCACCGAAGTTCCTTTTGGTAAGGCCAGTTGCAAGGTGCCTATGAAAAATGCAGGCACCACAGTGAAGAAATGTATCTGGATTGCCAACGAGGCTTCAAGCAATGGTTGTACGTTCATCGGGTTACCTCTGCCAAATATTTAGTCGAGTGTTAGGTGATCATCTGCCCCGCCGCACCATTTAAATACTCGGTACGGGGTTATCACAATCGATAATTTCATAGGGAATTAAGTTTTGCCCATCGCCATCTGAAAGACCCGTAAATAGCATGTTCCCCCAATCATTGTGGTCGGTAAGTATTGTTCGGGTTCCACCGCAATTGCTAACTTGAGCACTGTCTGCTGAATTAATATCGAAAACCACGTTTGATTCGATCATGGCATTGTTGTTCCAATCAAATGCACTCACTGGAGAATTACAGATACCCAGCGTTTCATTCAAAGCGTTTTCATTGAGATCGCGATTATTATCACGCGAATAATCTAGAACGCCATCTCCGGCAACATTGCAATTGGTATCTACGCCTGGAAACTGATAACGATAATTCATTACCGAGTTGTAGTTGGGCTTATAGTTGCAGTTGCTGTCACCGCCGTGTCTCAGGTCGAGGTTATGTCCCAATTCATGCATGATTGTATTGGATGTGTTCACAACACCGGAAAAACATTGCAGAGATACGATCGAATCATCGCCTGGCAATTCTGCCTGGCCGGAGCTGCCACTGCTGGTGTTGTACCTGTGAGGTAGCAGCACATAGTGAAAATAACCATTTCTGTTGCTGTTAAAGTTCGCAATTTTATGGTTTTGAAATTCGGCGCTATTCACTCCACCCGTGAGCACTCCATCCGCGTCATCAATGAGATTGCCCCCACTAAAGACGCCCCCTTGACCATAATCATTGATGGTGGTTATTCCAAAGCTGCCGTCAGGATTGCTTAAAGTAGCGTTCTCAAAGGCGCTTGCAAATCTAGCAATCATTTCTTCAGTAGGGCGGTGCGAGTGAGCAGAACATGTACCGCTATCGAGATTGTCATCAAACCAATCGTATTCTAACAATATGTTTTTTCGCAATGGGCTTACCCCCATGGCGGGTAAATCTAAACCCTCGAGAGTTCCCAGCACCTCGTCACCATCATTGATTGAATCGCCATCCGTATCGGCTACATTTGGATCGGTGCCCGTATCCTCGGCACTGATATAAATGCCGGTATTGGTCTCTTGATAATTCAGTAATCGATCATTGTCGTTGTCGCCCATATCAAGTTCCTCCTCATCCAGCAGGAGGAGAAAAATAGTTGGGATAACAAGGCCACCGACATTAGGCTCTATATTGTTGGCATCTGACTTAAATAAGGGTCTTTCTCCATAGGATTGTGCCGCTACAGTACCCGTAATCTGAGTAAGAATGATTACGATGCTACAAAGTAGCGGTTTTAGAAACCACCTACGTTTAATAATAAAATTCACCCAAACTCTCATTCGTTTACCTTTGCACGATTAGATATCAAATTCTGCCCATCTAAAAAGTTATGAGCCCA
>CAYGNS010000029.1:0-10693 GCA_964351295.1 uncultured Gammaproteobacteria bacterium | reverse complement strand
TAATCACATTGCCGGTATGAGGTACGCGTTCGTAATGCTTATCAGGCGCTTGCGCGAAGCCATAGCCCTCGGCGCCAATTACACATCCAGACTGCAAAATTACCCGACAACCTATTTCGCTGCCATGCCCCACCACCACATTGGTGTTAACAATCGTGTGATCGCCGATTGTCGTACCAAATTCAATAACACTATTACTGCGTACCACTACCGACGAGCCGATCACTACGTCTTTGCCAATTACTACGTTAGGGCCAATGCGCACATTCTCGCCGAGTGATGCGCTTGGGTGAACAACCGCGCTTGGATGAATTTGTGGCCATTCGAGATCGCCACTCGGATAATCATCGTAGGCTTGCTTTATAAGTGCTTGCGCTAGGCGTACGTCCGCCACGCTGGCAATAAAGCCGCTATACGAATCCTTTATTTCGTTGGCCACTTCATCGGTAGTTACCACTACGGCCACCCCGGGGTCGAGTTGATGGCGCGTTTGAATAAAGATTAAACTTGATGCGTCGGCATTGGCATACGAGCTAGTATGCCCGAACTCAGTGTGACCACCGTGGGAGCCAAGGATCAGTTCTTTAAAGTCATTGCAGAGCTGCTGTGTGGTAATCATAGTGACACTTCACAAAAGAAATTAGCAAATAGGTGGGCTCATTAAAGCGCTGGGCGCCTAGCAAGCCACAATCGAGTAGTCTGATTACGCGAGAGTTTAACGATTATCGGATGTCGGTTATAGTCTACCGCATTACATAAAAATTTTACGCGCCGCTAGCAAAAAAGCATTAGCGAGCGATCGCTAAAACCCACAACGAAAAGCACCAGTAATTAAGAGGAATATCCATACCATGCAGCCTGAGTTCGAGCCCACACTTTCTGACCATTACGGGTGTACGCACAATAGCAAGAGCAAGCACTCGACCCGCTGTCATTCAAGTATAATCTGGGTAATGCTCGCACTAGTGCTTGGTTTAAGCGCGTGCTCAGACGACGAGGCTGATAGTAACGCAGAGCAAGCGACAGAAAAAGTCGAGCAAATAGCTGAGGCAAATCAGCAAGCAGCACAGCAACTCGCTGCTCAACAGCAAGCCGCCGCAACCCTCGACTTCAGTAAAGACTCTACCTCACACATCTACATTGGTACGGGGAGTGTGCAGGGCGTTTACTTTCCTATCGGCGGGGTTATTTGTCGTTTGTTTAACCGACATACTGTAAACCACAATATTCGTTGTACTCTAGAAAGCACGGGCGGGTCGATTAACAATTTAGTGCAATTACGTGATGGCGGCTTTGATATTGTGGTGGCGCAGTCGGATTGGCACTACCATGCGTATAATGGCACCAGCGCCTTTGAGAAATATGGTCCCAATTCTGAGCTGCGCTCGGTCTTTGCACTCGAAGCCGACCCCTTGGCTTTGTTCGTAAAAAAAGACAGCCCAATCGCCACTTTTGAGGATCTCGCCGACCGCATCGTGAGCTTTGGCTATTCGCGCTCCTTACAGCACCGCATCATGGATCATTACCTTGAGCTCAAAGGTTGGACCGAAGAAAAATTTCAGCAAATGGTGTTAATGAGCGACCTTAAACAAGGTAGCGCTTTGTGTGCAGGACAGGTCGACGCCATACTATTTTTAAGCAGCAGCATTAACGATTCACTAGCTAATATTCCCGAAGATTGCGAACTTAAATTGGTGCCCTTAAACGACGAAACCGTGGCACAGGTAATTGCCAAGTATCCCTATTATCGTTTAGGCAAGATCCCTAGCAGTATGACGCGCGGTAGCGTGGGCGAGGTAGACTCGTTCGGTTTAGGCGCTACATTTGTGGCGTTAGAATCTACGTCGCCCAAGGCCGTTTACAACGTTGTTAAAGAAATTGTTGAAAACTTCGACGACTTCAAATCGCTCCATCCGTCATTGCAAATGATGAAAGCGGACGAGTTACCCAAAGCCGGGTTAACTGCGCCGCTGCATCCTGGCGCTATACGCTATTATCAAGAGGCGCGATTGTTGCGTTAGTCCATAGTGCGTAATGAGTAACGTCGCTGCATCGTAAGTTATACAAAAAAGAATAATAAGAGGGTATCTATGATCAGCGCTCAACAAGCCCTGCAAAAACTGAAAGACGGCAATCAACGTTTTGTCGACGTTACCTCAGCTCATGGCATTCTTGAAACGCATGTAGACCATGTGCGAGCGGCGCGTGCACAAACGCCCTTTGCGATTATCCTCGGGTGTTCAGATTCGCGTGTACCCGCCGAAATTGTTTTTAATTGCGGCTTAGGCGAACTCTTTGTAATTCGTGTGGCGGGTAATTTAGTCGCACCATCACAAATCGGCAGCATTGAATTTGCCTGCCAACAGTTCGATACTCAGTTGGTCGTGGTTATGGGGCATTCTAAATGCGGGGCCATTCAAGTAACCGTGGAGGCATTGCTAGCGCAGGATTCACCGGTATCGCCCAACTTAAAGTCTATTGTTGAGCGTATCTCCCCCGCCGCGGCGCCCGTGGTCAAACACAATCGCAACGTCTCGCACGACGAGTTGCTGAGTTTGGCAACCACGGCTAACGTACGCCACTCGGTACGTCGATTAACCGAAAAGTCTGCTATTCTGTCGCAATTGGTAGCTGCGGATCGCCTAAAAATTGTGGGCGCCGAGTACTCGCTCGCCACTGGAACCGTGACGTTTATCGATGAATAGATACTCGCGGCTTACACCATTTTTAATTACTTTATCCACGCTGTAACAATCTCAACCAACGGAGTTCAACATGAATAAATTAGCTGAGTATCAAGAACAAGCTTATGCATTATTTCGTATCGTTTTTGGTTTTTTGTTTATCTGGCACGGCACGGTCAAACTATTTAACTACCCTAGCGAGTTTACGTACCCCTTAAACGGTTTGATGTACGCGGCTGGTGGTATCGAGGCTTTAGGTGGCTTGTTGATTATGATTGGATTATTCACCCGCCCAGCCGCGTTCATTTGCAGTGGCACCATGGCGGTAGCGTACTGGATGGCGCATGGCATGCAGGGCTTTTGGCCGCTACTTAATGGTGGCGAAATGGCGGCTATGTACTGCTTTGCGTTCCTGTATATCGCCACGCGTGGCGCGGGTATTTGGGCGGTCGACAAAAGCTAGACTAGGCAACCACTGAACAATAAAAAAGGCCACATTGAGTGGCCTTTTTTATTACTTATGAATTACGCGGGTGGCTCAAGCAAGCCCTGCAGCACTGCGCAGTAACTCGGCCATGTCGGTGCGCTCCCAAGTAAAACTTGGTTCGCTGCGACCAAAATGACCATAGGCCGCTGTAGCGCGATAAATCGGGCGCAAGAGTTCCAACGTTTCAATAATCTCTTTGGGCCGCAATCTAAAGTGCTCGGCAACCAACATCTCGATCTTCGCTTCGTCAACATGTGCGGTACCAAACGTGTTCACCATCACGCTGACCGGTTTTGCGACGCCAATGGCATAAGCTACTTGTACTTCGCATTTTTCGGCCAAGCCGGCCGCGACTACGTTCTTCGCTACATAGCGCCCAGCATAGGCTGCAGAGCGATCCACTTTAGTCGGATCTTTACCTGAGAACGCGCCACCACCGTGATGCGCTGCACCACCGTAAGTGTCTACAATAATCTTACGGCCGGTTAAGCCGCAGTCGCCCACTGGGCCACCCGTTACAAACCGTCCGGTAGGATTAATCAGGTACTTAGTTTCATTGCTGAGCAAATGCGCTGGGATGCACGCTTTAATAATTTCTTCGCGCACGGCTTCTGCTACGCTCTCCTGACTCATCGATTCATGGTGTTGAGTAGACAACACGATGGTGTCGATTAATGCGGGCTTGCCACCTACGTACTGAACGGTTACTTGCGACTTAGCGTCGGGACGCAACCAGCCTAGCTGACCAGATTTGCGCAGCTCAGCTTGCTTTCTTACCAAGCGGTGCGCGTACTCAATGGGCATCGGCATGAGCGCGTCGGTCTCGGTACAGGCATAGCCAAACATTAAGCCTTGGTCGCCCGCGCCTTGTTCTTTATCCGTGCCCGTACCTTCATTTACCCCCATGGCAATGTCTTGAGATTGTTGATCAATCTTCCACATAATCTGGCAGCTCTGATGGTCAAAGCCAGGCTCACCGGCGGGCGCTGGGGAGTTGTAGCCAATCTCTTTAATCGTCTCTCTCACTAAGGCAGTGATATCATCCACTGCATATTGATGGCTGGATGAAATTTCACCCGCTAATACCACTAAGTCGGTATTAACCAGTGTTTCGCACGCCACGCGTGCATAAGGGTCGTGAGACAAAAAGTAATCGAGTACCGTATCGGAAATTTGATCAGCCACCTTGTCGGGATGCCCTTCGGAGACCGATTCCGAAGTGAATAAAAAGTCGCGCATAATTGCACCTCTTGGGTTACCTTTTCATGTACTGCTAAGGGTAATTAATTGATGACGCGAGAGTTTAACACTCACGCTTTGCTAAAAAGATGATAAACACATACAAAAATACTAAAAATCCATGATAAATCGGCTTCCAGCGTGGTTATTCATCGCAATAGGTGTAGTGGTAATGAGTTTGGGGCTCGCCCCATTGCTGCGCGCCTTCATTGGCATCGATGCGCAAATCACCATGCACTACTTTACCGTGGTTACGGTTTTAATTGGTGGGCTTATGTGTGGACTGACTGGCATGATCTTGTTGAGCCGCAAACCGGCGCCCATCGTGCCCACCGTTACCCCGTTTAGCGACATCATTGCGGCCGCGCCGATCAGCGCTGAACAGCGTCGTCTAGCCGCGATGTTGCATCTAACAGGGTTGCTTATTTTTACCGGCATTCCCTTACTGAACTTTTTCGCTTGTTACTGGCTGTGGCTTAAAACGCGCGATACAGCGGCGTTCCTTGATTACCATGGCCGCGAAGCCATTAATTTGCAAATAGCCGTTTATTTGTACTTATTGATGAGCTTGTTTATGGCCTACGTCTTTATAGGTGTGTTTATGGTACTACTCGTGTTGTTATTTGCTTTATCGGTGAGCCTCTACGCCGCGGCTCAAGCATTGCGCGGCGAATGGTTTCGCTACCCCGCTAGTATCGCAATCGTGAGCCGCGAAATTCCGCGTAAACACTAATGCCACTAACACTCGATTAGGCTGAGCATTTAGTCTTGCTATTCGCCACCACCGTCACCATCGCCATCGAAATAGGCATTGGTGTCGGAGTGGCTAGCGGTGTGCGCTAATCCTTCCATCACTTTTGCGGCTGCGTCAATGGTGTCAGCAATATCGTTTTCATTGTGCGCGGCTGATACAAAGCCCGCTTCAAATGCCGATGGCGCCAAGTAAATACCGTGATCTAGCATGCCGTGAAAAAACAGTTTAAAGCGTTCGGCATCGCAGGCCATTACTTCACTAAAGCTTTTTACTTTATCAGCCTCGGTAAAAAACAGCCCAAACATACCGCCGACACCGTTCGTGGCAAGCGGAATCTCGGCGTTTTGTGCTACGTTTTTAAGGCCAATCAATAAGCTCTTAACTTTAGCGGTAAGGTTTTCGAAAAACTGCGGTGCCGAGATCAAGTTGAGCGTGGTAATTCCCGCGGCCATGGCGACTGGGTTACCAGACAACGTACCGGCTTGGTAGATCGGGCCGTCTGGGGATATCTGATTCATAATGTCGGCTTTACCACCAAATGCACCCACCGGCATACCTCCACCAATCACTTTGCCAAAGCAGGTGAGATCTGGTGTTACGCCAAACAAGCCTTGCGCGCCTTGTAGGTGCACGCGAAAACCGGTCATGACTTCGTCAAAAATCAGCACAGTGCCATAGTCATCGCACAGTTTGCGCAGGCCTTCTAGAAATCCTGGTGCAGGTGAAATGAGGTTCATATTACCGGCCACTGGCTCGACAATAATAGCGGCAATTTGTTCGCCTACTTCAGCAAACAATTCTTTGGCTTGTTCGAGGTTGTTGAAGTCGAGCGTGAGTGTTTGCTCGGCGAGCGCAGCGGGAACACCGGGCGAGGTAGGCACGCCAAAGGTTAGTGCGCCGGAACCCGCTTTAACCAACAAGCTGTCTGAGTGGCCGTGATAGCAGCCCTCAAATTTAACGATTTTGTCGCGTCCCGTGTAGCCGCGCGCTAAACGCAGCGCACTCATCGTGGCCTCGGTGCCAGAACTAACCATCCGTACTTTGTCGATACTGGGGATCAGTTGGCAAATCATTCTAGCGAGTTCGGTTTCGAGTACCGTCGGCGCTCCAAAGCTAAGACCTTTACCCGCCGTCTCCTGCACGGCTTTAATCACGTCAGGATGTGCGTGCCCTAAAATCATGGGGCCCCACGAGCCAACGTAGTCGATATACTGTTTGTCGTCAGTGTCCCAGAGATACGCGCCCTTGGCGCGATCAATAAACACGGGCGACCCGCCCACGCCTTTAAAGGCGCGCACTGGGGAGTTCACGCCACCGGGAATATAGGCCTGCGCCGTTTCAAATAGATTAGAAGTCATGGTTGCCCTCGTCGTCGCTGCTTGATTGCGGGAGGCACAAAAAAGGCGCTCATAAGCGCCTTTTTTGTGATGGTAAAGTCACGCTAGGCTTATTTCTTGCCGTAGCGAGACTTGAAGCGCCCTACGCGGCCTTCAGTATCCATTACTTTTTGCTTGCCTGTAAAGAAGGGGTGGCACTCAGAACAAATCTCAACGTGTAGATCTTTACCTAAAGTTGAGCCTGTTTTAAATGCGTTGCCGCAAGCACAGGTTACGTTAATTTCGCCGTAAGATGGATGTATGTCTGCTTTCATGTTCGGTCTCCGAATCTGTGAATTCGTGATTTTGCGCGAATTCTGGGTCTGGGCGCGAGATACTAGGGCAAAGTCTGCGCAAATACAAGCGTATTAAGCAGTAAAAAGAGGCGATCAAATCGCGCCGTTACGCATCACAAATCGCATTACTCCAACGCACAAACTCAGCCACACTGACCGTTTCAGCACGCCGCGTAAGATCCAACTCAAGCGCCTCAATTTGCGGCCAATATGGCGACAATTTAAAGTTGTTGCGCAGTGTTTTACGGCGCTGCGCAAAGGCCATTTTTACGAGTTCGCCAAACACCTTACGGTTTACCAAAGGCAATCGTGTGTGGGGTATCAGCTCGGCCACCGACGACACTACTTTAGGAGGGGGAAAGAACGCGGTGTTGGGTACGTTAAATAGCGCATCGACGTTAAACGTCTGTTGCACCATTACGGTCAGTCGGCCAAACTGCTTATTACCCTCGTGCGCACTTAGGCGGTCAATCACTTCCTTTTGTAGCATAATGACTACGCGCTCGAGCAAGTGTGCGTAATCCAGTAGCAAAATTAAGATTGGGCTAGAGATATTGTAGGGTAGATTACCGACCACTTTAATTTGTTGGCCCGTCGCTAATTCCAATTCAGCAAAATCAAAATTGAGGATATCGGCCGAATGAACGGTTAATTGCGGGTGCTCCGTGGCGCGCTCTTGCCAATAAGCCACTAGATCGCGATCAAACTCCACCAAATGCAAACGGACCCCAGCGTCGAGTAGATGTTCGGTAAGTGCGCCTCGGCCAGGGCCGATCTCAAGCACTATATCGTCGGCGCGCAAACCCAAAGCGTTGATAATCTTACGCACGATGTTCGGGTCTTGTAAAAAATTTTGCCCGAGGCTTTTGCGCGGTGCGTTAAAGGTGCTGTTCACGGTTAAGTCTCAGGTCGTGCGGCCGTTTGCGCAGCGACAATCGCGCGCGCCGTGTTGATGGCGGTTTGTAGCCCGCCGGTTTGTGCTTTACCTGACCCCGCAATATCTAATGCCGTACCGTGATCTACCGATGTGCGCACAATCGGTAGACCCAAGGTGACGTTGGCCGCTGCCCCAAAACTAAGTGCCTTGAGTACAGGTAAGCCTTGGTCGTGATACATCGCAAGAACCACATCAATGCCGCGGAGCGATTCAGGGGTGAACGCGGTGTCGGCCGGCACCGGACCCGTGACGCTAATGCCTTGTTCGCGAAGTTGCTGTACTGCGGGTGTAATAATCTCAATCTCTTCGCGGCCTAGATGGCCGCCTTCGCCGGCGTGTGGATTAAGCCCGCATACGAGGATATGCGGCTTGGTAATCCCGAATTTAAGCTTCAGATCGTGATGCAAAATACTCGCGATGCGGATGATAGCTTCACCTGATATGGCATCGCTGACTGCGCGTAACGGCAGGTGCGTGGTTACTAAGGCCACACGCAAATCGCCACTTACGAGTAACATCACCGCATGCGGAGCTTGGGTCTTAAGCCCCAAGTATTCGGTGTGCCCAGAAAAGGCCACGCCAGCCTCATTAATAATGCCTTTATGCAAGGGTCCCGTAACCATGGCCTCAAACTCCCCCGTCATACAGCCATCGATGGCTCGATCGAGCATGGCAAGCACGCCCGCGGCATTATCTACATGGGGCGTTCCACAGGCTTCGGGCCGCTGCACGGGCATGTCAATAATCGTTAATTTGGCGGCCACATCGCTGAGTTCCATTAGTTCGGCCCGTGCGATGATGGCGCGCGAATCGCCTATGCACACAATATCCTGTATATCGAACTCAGCGGCATAGCGCAAAATAATATCGGCACCAATGCCCGCCGGTTCGCCCACGGTATAGGCGATGCGGGGAGTGATCTTCGAGGCAATATTGGATGCTGAGGCTGACATAAAAGGATTGGCTATGGTGCGATCAGGAATAGGGGTGCACGACTTCTTGAACTAAAAGCCACAGAATTTGATGGTCGCTGAGTTGGCCATCGGCACCGTCACTCTCATGTTAGCTCGCTGTGTGCGTGCTGATTTGTTGATACAGCGCATCCGGCGCTAAATCGGCCCCGTTAGGCCAACAAACGGCCCCAAACTCGTCCACCGTGACGCGTGCAAAGGATTCTGCATCTTTAAGGGGTTCAAAAATGGGCCCGAACAAACGATGCGCCAGACAAACTTCCCCGCTTAGTCCATCATCGAAGGTGATGCCCAATTTAAAACTCGGCAAGGCCACTACAGAGCTTACTTTTTTCATTTGGTTATTATACTCGCTTTCTTGGAATAGGGCGTTGGCGAAAGTGCGGCGGCTGATGCCGTATAAAGATGCGTTAAGTTACGCTGTGATTTGCTAGAATGAGCCCCATATTGAAGTTGGGCTCGCGTGTTGATTTGCCTTTGGTGGTTGGCGCATACGGGCTCACACAAGCTCTCGCTTAAAAGCCAGTTTAGCCAATCTATCTAGCACGCAATGAAGCCAACATCCCAATCACAAAATCGCGACACTCCTTTGCATGTCATTATTCTTGCCGCTGGCATGGGTAGCCGCATGCGGTCGAACACACCTAAAGTGTTACACCGCTTGGCAGGCAAATCGTTATTGGAACACGTGATTAACGCGAGCGTCGCTTTAAAGCCAGAAGCCGTGCATGTGGTGGTGGGCCACAAAAAGTCGTTAGTGATCGAGGCGTTCGCTGAGCATCCTGCAAAAACGCAGTTGCAGTTTGTAGAGCAAGTTGCGCAGCGCGGCACAGCGGATGCGGTTAATACAGCCTTGCCTGGTGTACCCGAACACGCCAACGTGCTTATTCTTACCGCCGATGTACCGCTCATAAAAACGTCTACATTACAGGCCGTTACGGACCAATTAATCGGGCACAGTTTGTGCGTACTGACGGCCATTATGGACGACCCTACAGGGCTTGGCCGCATAGTGCGGAATCCAGATGACACTTTGTTGGCCATTGTTGAAGAGCGTGACGCCACGGCCAAGCAGCGCTCAATACGTGAAATTAATTCGGGCATTATGGCCGCGCGGGCCTCCCGTTTGCGCGCTTGGTTACCCCTAGTGACTAGTAATAATGCGCAACAGGAACTTTATTTAACCGACATTGTGGGCTTAGCCAATGAAGCCGGTGATCCTATTAGTGCCATCAGTGTGGCCGACAGCGACGAGGTAAAGGGTGTGAATACGCGCGTGCAGCTCGCCGAGTTAGAGCGCATTTACCAACGCCACTATGCAGAGCAACTCATGCTCGCTGGCGTTACGTTCGCCGACCCTGCACGCGTAGACTTTAGGGGAAAGGTCACTATTGGCCAAGACAGTTTTGTAGACGTAAACGTGGTATTCGAAGGCCATTGCGACATTGCAGGCGATGTGCATATTGGCGCCCACTGTGTGCTTAAGAATACGCAAATAGGTGCGGGTTCAATCGTGCATGAACATTCGGTATTAGACGGCGCTGTGTTGGCCGACAATGTTAATGTTGGCCCGTTCGCGCGTTTGCGGCCAGGCACGCAATTAGGCCAAGGAGTGCGCATTGGCAATTTTGTTGAAACCAAAAATGCCGTGTTTGCGGCCGGCGCTAAAGCCAATCATTTAAGTTATGTGGGCGATGCCAGTGTGGGGCGCGACACCAACATTGGGGCGGGTGTGATTACCTGCAACTACGATGGGGCGAACAAGCATCATACCGAGATTGGCAATGATGTGTTTGTGGGCTCCGATTCGCAGCTTGTTGCGCCAGTTACCATTGGTGATGGTGCCACTATTGGCGCGGGCTCTACCATTACCAGCGATGTACCCGGGCAGCAGGTGGCCATTAGCCGCGGGCGGCAACGGGGTATTGATGCATGGCAGCGTCCTACTA
>CAYGNS010000028.1:9749-10764 GCA_964351295.1 uncultured Gammaproteobacteria bacterium | reverse complement strand
ACGTTACATCGGCATAACTGACTTCCTTGGTTTCTTTATTAAAAATAGCCTGAGTCGTCGTAATGGGTACAATTTCGTCATCGAACTTACCCGCCGCCTGACCCGCCGCAGTACGCTGCTGCGAGGCAAAGGCATATTCGTCTTGCGATTCGCGGGAGATCTTATACTTCTTTGACACAAACTCGGCCGTTTGTAGCATAGGCATATACGCGTGCGGCGACTTCGCAATCACATTTTGATCCAAGCATTGCGAGCTCCATTCAAAATACTTTTGCTGTATTTCAGAGATATTGTCTTGTCCGCCGCCAACCACTACGTGCATGCCGTCCACCATAATTTGCTTGGCCGCCATCGAGATTGCCATTAAGCCCGACGAACACTGACGGTCGACCGTTTGACCCGCCACCGATTCGGGTAAGCCGGCCGCTAATAATGAAGTGCGGGCGACGTTGCCGGCGGCGCTGCCAGCGTTGAGCACTGAACCCATGATCACATCGTCGATCTCAGCCGGATCAACACCCGCGCGGCTGACTGCATGCGCAATTGCGTGTGCTGCCATCGTGGGTGACTTCGTATTATTGAACGCACCTTTAAACGCACGGCCTATAGGGGTTCTGGCGGTAGAAACAATAACTGCGTCTTTCATAAACTTCTCCTCAATATGCGGCGCTGCACATTCGCGACGCCAATTTTATAATGACTGTTGCGGGTACTCTAAACCACTACACGCCAACAAAATGCTCGGCGCTCAGCGATAGACAGGTATCGTCTAAGCTCGCGACAATATCTAAATCTGCTCGAATACGGGGTAGTTCGTACTTAAAGAAATAACGATTAGCTGCAAGTTTGCCTTGATAAAAGGCTTGATCCGCTATCTTGCCATTCTCTAGACCTTTGCTGGCCGCAATCGCTTGCTTGAGCCACATCCACGCGATCACGATATGCCCCATGGCATTGAGAAACAAGGTCGCATTTGCTAGGGCTAAGGCCTGATCTTTAGACTGACTCACAGCAC
>CAYGNS010000028.1:0-9739 GCA_964351295.1 uncultured Gammaproteobacteria bacterium | reverse complement strand
CCGTACCCTTGTAAAGCGGAGTATTGCGCCGCTGCGGCAATAGTGGCTTGTATTTCTTCGGCCAAAATTTGCATGGCCGCCCCACCCGCAATGCGCACTTTGCGACCTAAAATATCAATACCATGGATAGCCCAAGTGCCTTCGTGAATATGATTCAACCGGTTATCACGATAAAAGCGCTCTACGGGGTACTCACGCGTGTAACCGTAGCCTCCCAGAATCTGAATGGCTAACTTGTTGGCCTCAAGGCAATATTCTGAAGGCCAAGATTTACAAATGGGGGTGAGCAGTTCCAATAATAGGTTCAGGCGATCTTGCTCTTGCTTGTCTTCGCTAAGCTTGATGTCGTCGATTAACTGCGCACAGTAATTAATTAATGTGTAAGCACCTTCAACAGCCGCTTTTTGCGCCATTAACATGCGTTTAATATCAGCATGCTCGCTGATCATTACTTGCGGTGACTCAGGATCTTTGTTGCCGATGGGCCGCCCTTGTGGTCTTTGCCGTGCATAGTCGAGCGAGTACAAATATCCTGCGAGCGCACTTTGTACCGCGCCCATACCCACACCAATGCGCGCTTCGTTCATCATCAAGAACATGGTCGCCAAGCCCTGATTTTCACCACCGACCAAGAAGCCTAGGGTGTCACCGCCCTCGCCAAAGTTAAGCAAGCAGTTGGTGGTGCCGCGATGCCCCATCTTATGGTTCAATCCGGCCAAGGCAATATTATTGTGCTCGGTGACTTCGCCGGCATCATTCACGCGCATCTTTGGCACTAAAAACAGCGAAATACCTTTTACGCCAGCTGGGCTACCCGGAATCTTGGCAAGCACCATATGAATAATGTTTTCGGTAAGATCTTGATCGCCCCCCGAAATCCACATCTTGGTACCGCTAAGCTTATACGTACCATCGCCAACGGGCTCCGCTTTGGTGCGAATGTCGGCGAGTGAAGAGCCCGCGTGCGGCTCGGATAAACACATCGTGCCGCACCACTTTCCGCTGACCATGTTCGGCAGGTACTTGTCTTTTAACGCCTGCGAACCGGCTTCGTACAGCATGTTCGCGGCGCCTTGCGTTAAAAACGAATAGCTCGCGATGCCCGGATTGGCGCATGTGAACATAGCATTGACCGCCTGGTGGGCCATCCACGGTAGCTGCATACCACCAATGTCAGCGGCATACCCGGTCAAAGACAAGCCGGATTCGTTATAAGCCTCCAACCCCAATTTAGTAGCAGGATCGGTAACCGCTTTGCCGTTCACAAACTTGGGTTCGTTAGCATCTAAATGTCCCGCGCTGGGCTGATATTTGTCTTCAGCCACCGACTGCGCTAAATCCATAATGGCCTCAATGGCCTCACGATCGTAATCCGCGTAGCGATCGCTAGCCAAGATACGCTCTAACTCAAGCGCTTCATACATAACGAAATCAGTATCTCGTCGATTAACAATGGTAGACATAAAACTTCTCTGCGTAAGTGGTCGCGTTTTATTCAAACGGCCATGGGTTTATAAAATATTTTTCAGTGTGCATACAGGAACAGAACGCACAACGAACGACTTATTAGGTTGCAAAAGCCGATGCGATCACTCGCATCGGCTGAGTTTGTTAAAAAGATGAAGCGACTGCTTGCCCAGCTTATTGGAGCACTTATGGGTGGGCTTAAAGTCGGAACGGTATTTGTTATGGCATTGTTAGTCCCACAACGTAGCGATCCAACGATCCTCTTTAATAAAAAAATCTCCCCAGCTCTGCCACTTCGCATCTAAACCTTGTGCTTGAGCATCCACTAAAGAAAGCCCTTTGGCCCTCAATTCGGCTACTTCAGCACGCGTGGTCTCGATCATCGCTTTAAATGTTTGCAAATCGGCCACCGTCGACAAAGGTCCGTGCCCTGGAATCACAATTGTTTCAGCGTTGATCATATCGATAATGGTTTGCACATTCGCGAGATAGCCATCAACCGTACCACCTGAGTCTTTATCAATGAATGGAAACTTGCCCGCAAACATGTGATCCCCAGTGTGCAGAACATTGGCTTGCTCAAAATAGACCACGGTATCACCGTCGGTGTGTCCTGATGGCAAGTGCATCGCTTTAACCGTTTGATTGGCAAAATTGAGGGTGACACCATCGTCGTAAGTCACCACGGGTAAGGCTTCGGGCTCGGCTGGCTTGGCACCAAATGCCTCATTACCTTTAGACATGCGCACGCGCACGTTAGTGTGCGCAAACACAGTGGCGTCATCGCCTAACTCGGCATTGCCACCGGTATGATCGCCATGCCAGTGCGTATTAATTACGTATTGAGCGGGCGCAGAGAACGCCGCAAGCGCAGTGTCTAAAGCTGCGCTATTCACCTCAAAGCCATTATCCACTACCAACAGGCCCCGCTCAGATTCGAGTACTGCGATATTGCCGCCTGCGCCGTGCAGCATAGTAATGCCGTCTTTTACCGGTGTTGTTTGGTACACAAAAGCGTCTTCCGCCAACGCGGAGACTGAGATTGCAAGAGAAGAAAGTAATAGAGCCCAATTAGGAAATGAACGTGCAGGATTAATCAGTGCACTCCATGCCACTTGACGATTTTCACTAGGTATATTCATGATGGGATCACCGTGTCAGTTTAAAATTAGTTTATAGTCTAGCAGATCAAAATTCAGGAAAAGCGAAATCACCTTGCGCTGCCTTTCCGTTAAAATTCTCTCGCAAAAATCGCACTTTATTGGGCGGCAAGTGCGCGTACAAGCATGTCATATCAACATCAAGAGCAACTTTGATAGAAGCAGGATTAGAAACGTGCAACCACGACCGCTACAGTCGGTTCTTGTGCATAAAGCCTGCAAACCCAATTACAGTTAGCCCTTTTGGGGTGCATTTTGAATCACCCGTATAACGGTGTGTGTTCCTTAAAATTAAATTTAAAGTTAATTACCTGAAAATACCATGACAAAGCGCATCAATATTATTGGCAATTTCATTCTATTGTTCGCAATTAGCTACGGCCTTTTAGGCTGTGCCTCAGCCTCACATCCCGCCAAAAAAGAACAAGAAAAAGCCATCGATCAGTCCGTGCGAGTGTCTGCAGAGTTACCTGCACAGTCACACGCTGCGAATAAATCCACAAAATTAACATCGCTTGGCGGAGGCACGGTCAGTGCCGATGCGGTTACCCAACTAACGTGGGGCAGTATTCGCTCAAGCATTCACTCTGGTGAATTAGGCCTGTACACGATTCGCTTACTCGGTCACGGTAAGGCTTGCGCAGACGAGCCGCCCAGCATTGTCGTATTTGTGGCGGCCATTGATGCAGTAAACCTGACAAAAACGCCAATGCACTGCGAGCAAGACGATGCCATTTTTACCGTGCGCTCGACAAACCCACAGGATGGGCTGGCAATGCCAGGCTCATTTCGTTACATGGTCAGTTTGGCAAGCGTCATTAAGCCCCAGTAAATCCGTCCTTCATCGTATTTGCGCAGAGAGATCTGACCCTAATTTTGTGCGGCGGGTTGGCCACAGGCGCGCCTACCCGTTGGGCATTTTTCATTTCTTTATTAAAAAATCGTAAATTAATGAATCTGCAATGCTCGAACTTGCGTCTAACTAGTTATCTATAGTCAAACAATCATCCACACAGGTTCGAATAACACTATGCACAACTTCCACACCCAACCCAAAACAAATCTAGCGGTGAGTCTCGTTATCGCACTTTCAGCGTTACTGTTCACGGCCACCACATTCGCGACAGAGGTCGTGGAAGAGCCAGTGTACGTAGTACTCGGCGATCGCATGACTGGTACTCGTATACGGCCGGAAGTCGTTATCTCTGAGTTGCCCTTAAACGCCACATATGAACAGTTAAGCGCAGACGATAAAGCCAAAATAAGAGCAAACTACGACAATATGCCCGAGGGCGATGAGCCACCCTTTCCTAAAGAGGGTCTAATGCCTTTGTGGGAACACATTTCTGGACTCGCGTACAAGCGAATTCAAAAAGGGAACATTATGGCAATCGCATCGGTTGACGCCACCGGCAAAGTTGGTCAAGTAATGATGTACGAAACGACCAGCAATACGGTGACACGAGTGGTCTCGACGGTATTGGCCGCTACGGAGTTCAAACCCGCTGTGTGCAGCGGCAAGCCTTGCGCGATGGACTTTATTTTTGAAGGCCGCCTCGATATCGATCTGCTAGACAACTAACCATATCGATCCGATAGACAATTAATAGTCGGGCCAAGCTGGCCAGCCGCTGCAAGGCTTTGCAAGAATTGGCGAAGCTAGCGTAATCGCTCTGGGTGGGTATAAACCGAATGCCTACCCGGACGCGAAAACCCCACTAGCGTGAGGTTACTGGCTTCAGCCATTTGTATGGCCAGATGGGTAACGCCCGATACCGCTACGAGAATGGTAGCGCCGAGCACTGCGGCTTTACTCACCATCTCATAACTCGCACGCGATGAAATAAGCACAAAACCATTCTCTAGATCCATTGGTTTTGTGTTTTCAGCCCCAACCGGATTGCGTAGTAGTACGCCGACTAGTTTGTCCAGCGCGTTGTGCCGACCCACATCTTCGCGTACTAACTCAATACTACCATCCGCGGCACACCAAGCCGCAGCGTGAATGGCGCCCGTAGCTTGATTAAGATGCTGCAATTCAGCCAGCTGCGTTAAGGCGGATTGCACAGCGCAATGCTGCACGACGGGACCAGAAGACGTTAGGCGTGGTGGCCAGCGCAGGGCATCAGCGATAGTCTCCGCACCACAGATACCACAGCCCGTGCGACCAACTAAACTACGTCGACGTTGCTTGAGGGCCTCTAACTGCTCGGCACCGATAATCATAGAGACGACGGTACCCCCGTCGACCTCAGCCACTTCAATATCCAGAATATCACTGGCGGCTGTAACAATGCCCTCGCTTACGCTGAATCCAACCGCAAAATCCTCTAGGTCTGCGGGCGTCGCCATCATCACCGCATGCGAAACACAATTGTATTCAAACGCAATGGGCGTCTCGGCCGCCGTCCAGTCTTCGGTGGCCGTTATCTGCTGGTCTTCCCAAACCGCTTTGGAAACGCTAACAATGCCCGATAGATTTTGGCGCTCAGACTCGCTGCTCATTGTCGTCGCGATTGCGCGAGCAGGGATTGTTGTTGTTTATCAAATTTAACTTGCCGAGCTTGCCACGCAGACGGTTCACTGACGAGCGAAAGCTCCACGGCCGTCACTTTGTATTCAGGGCAATTGGTCGCCCAATCTGAGTTGTCAGTAGTGATCACATTGGCGCCCGATATAGGATGATGAAACGTGGTGTAAACCACGCCAGGCTGCACGCGCAACGATAATTTAGCATGCAATACCGTTTCGCCCATGCGTGAACTCACCCCAACCCAATCGCCCTCTTTAATGCCGCGATGCTCTGCGTCAGCCGGATGGATCTCGATTACATCTTCGCCATGCCATTGCGAATTATTGGTGCGGCGGGTTTGCGCGCCTACATTATATTGCGACAAGATGCGCCCAGTAGTGAGCAACAATGGAAAGCGGCGATTTACCTTTTCGGTAGTGGGCACAAACTCTGTAACCTCAAAATGTCCCTTGCCGCGCACAAACTCGTTTACGTGCATTATGGGCGTGCCGAATTCGGAGTCTGGGTTACAAGGCCACTGCACGCTGCCTTGCTCGGCAATGCGTTGGTAGGTCACGTTGGTGAAACTGGGAGTGAGCGCGGCAATCTCCTGCATGATTTCTTCAGGATGTTGATAGCTCCACTGACAACCCAGCGCGTTCGCAAGTTTCTGCGTGGTTTGCCAATCTTCGTGCCCACTTAAGGCCGGCATCGCTTTGCTCACGCGGGAGATGCGTCGTTCGGCATTGGTAAACGTACCATTTTTCTCCAGAAACGATGAACCCGGTAAAAACACATGCGCAAACTTGGCGGTTTCGTTTAAAAACAAGTCCTGCACAATCACGCATTCCATGGCTTTGAGCGCGGCTTCTACATGCTGGGTATTCGGATCGGACTGCGCAATATCTTCGCCTTGGCAATACAAACCTTTGTAAGTACCGTCTAAAGCGCTGTCGAACATGTGCGGAATACGCAAGCCTGGTTCGTTGTCGAGCTGCACGCCCCAGTACTGTTCGAAGGTGGCGCGCACGGCGTCGTTACCAACGGGTCGATAGCCGGGCAGTTCGTGCGGGAACGAACCCATGTCGCAAGAGCCTTGTACATTGTTTTGGCCCCGTAAAGGATTCACACCCACACCTTCGCGGCCAATGTTGCCAGTCAGCATCGCAAGATTGGCAATGGCCATCACCGCGGTTGATCCTTGACTGTGCTCAGTAACCCCTAGTCCATAATAAATCGCCGCGTTCCCACCCGTGGCGTACAGCCGAGCCGCAGCTCGAAGTTGCTCAGGGTCTACGCCAGTATGAACGGCGGTAGACTCGGGCGAATTCTTTTCGTCTTGAATAAACTCTAACCATTGCGTGAAGGCCGGCTCTTCGCAGCGCGCGCTTACAAATGCTTGATCCTGCAAGCCTTCGCTCACGATCGTGTGAGCAAGTGCGTTCAATATGGCCACGTTGCCGCCCGGGCGCACAGGCAAATGGTAATCGGCTTTTACGTGCGGCGCGCTCACCAGCTCAATTTGGCGTGGGTCAATCACAATTAACTTAGCCCCTTCGCGTAGCCGCCGCTTTAAACGGGAGCCGAACACGGGGTGCGCATCGGTTGGATTAGCCCCCATTACGATAATCACATCCGCCTTCGCCACCGATTTAAACGTTTGCGTACCCGCCGATTCGCCAAGCGTCACTTTGAGTCCGTAGCCCGTAGGCGAATGACAAACGCGCGCACAGGTATCAATATTGTTATTGCCAAACGCAGTACGCACCATTTTTTGCACCAACCATACTTCTTCGTTAGTGCAACGCGACGACGAAATGGCACCAATACTCTTGCGGCCATACTGCTCTTGAATTGCGCGCAACCGCTTGGCCGCAAACTCGACCGCTTCGTCAAGACTTACTTCTTTCCACGCATCTTCAATCGAATCGCGAATCATCGGGGTAGTAATTCGGTCTTTGTGGGTAGCATAACCAAACGCGAAGCGCCCCTTAACACACGCGTGGCCTTCGTTGGCTGCGCCATCTTTCCACGGGGTCATACGCACTACTTCGTTGCCCTTCATTTCGGCTTTAAAGCCACATCCAACGCCACAATAGGCACAAGTGGTTGTAACGCTGTGCTCTGGAATACCTTTCTCAATAATGCTCTTTTCGCTTAAAGTGGCCGTTGGGCAGGCATCCACACAGGCTCCGCACGATACACACTCCGAATCGAAAAACGCTTCGCCTTGGCTCGCCGCTACTTTTGAGGCAAAACCGCGGCCTTCGATGGTCAGGGCGAACGTACCTTGCGTTTCTTCGCAGGCGCGCACACAACGCGAACACACAATGCATTTAGCGGGATCAAAGGTAAAGTATGGGTTGGACTCATCTTTAGCCGAGTCTAAATGGTTGGCCCCTGCATACCCATAACGCACGGCTCGAAGGCCGACTTCGCCCGCCGTATCTTGCAGCTCACAATCGCCATTCGCGGCACAGGTGAGGCAATCAAGGGGGTGATCGGATATATACAGCTCCATTGTGTTGCGACGTAACTTAGCAATCGCGTCCGTTTGCGTTCGCACCACCATGCCGGCTTCCACTGGTGTAGTACACGAAGCGGGAAAGCCGCGACGGCCTTCAATCTCGACCACGCAGATACGGCACGAACCGAAGGCATTGAGAGAATCGCGAGCGCACAACTTGGGGATTTTTGTGCCCGCTTCGCTCGCCGCACGTAGCACCGATGTTCCTTTAGGTACGGTAACCGCTACGCCGTCTACATTTAAACTCACCAACTCCGTGGCTTGGCTAGCGGGAGTGCCGCGGTCGGCTTGGGGTTCGTAAAATTTCATTGCTATCACCTATCTCACTAATGGGGTGTGGGCCTGCATGCTGCGCCTAATCGTTGCGCGCATCGTGCTCCAGCTACTTGCTCGAAAAATCGTCAGCAAAATGTTCAATGGCACTGCGCACCGGAAATGGCGTCATGCCGCCCATGGCACATAATGACCCATATTCCATGGTATCGCACAAATCTTTCAATAAAATCATATTGTTAGCCGCATCAGTACCATTGCGGATTTTATCGATCACTTCAACGCCGCGCACCGAGCCGATGCGGCATGGAGTACATTTGCCGCACGATTCAACAGCACAGAACTCCATGGCAAAGCGTGCTTGTTTACTCATATCGACCGACTCGTCAAACACCACCACGCCACCGTGTCCGAGCATGGCCTTTTGCGCGGCAAACGCCTCGTAATCCAAAGGTGTGTCCCATTGCGATGCAGGTAAGTACGCGCCAAGTGGGCCGCCTACTTGAATGGCGCGCATCGGCTTACCTGAATACGTGCCACCACCAAATTCCTCTACCAGTGCACGCAATGTGGTGCCAAACGCCAATTCAACCAGCCCGCCCCGCTTGATATTGCCAGCAAGCTGAAACGCGAGCGTGCCACGCGAACGCCCCATGCCAAAGTTTTTGTAAGCTTCGGCGCCATTGGCTAATACACTCGAGCACGCCGCCAAGGTGAGTACATTATTCACCACCGTCGGCTGGCCCAAAAACCCAGCGATTGCCGGTAACGGCGGTTTCGCCCGCACGATTCCACGTTGCCCTTCTAGGCTATTAAGCAAAGACGTTTCTTCGCCGCAAATATAGGCGCCAGCCCCCAGACGTACTTCCAAGCTAAAGGCTTTGCCTGAACCCAGAATATCGTTACCCAAGTAGCCCGCTTGTTCAGCACGCGCAATCGCGGTATTTAACATATGTTCCGCTTTAGGGTATTCAGAGCGCAAATAGATATAGCCTCGCGTTGCCCCAACCGCCAAACCCGCAATGACCATGCCTTCGATTAATTGATATGGATCGGCTTCCATGAGTAAGCGATCGGCAAACGTGCCCGAATCGCCTTCGTCGGCATTACAGACAATGTACTTTTGCTCGGCCGGTGTATCCAATACCGTTTGCCACTTAATACCCGTAGGGAACGCAGCGCCACCGCGTCCGCGCAAGCCCGACTCTTTTATTTCATCCACAATGGCCTGAGGCAGCAATTGCAAAGCGCGCTTCAGACCCGCAAAACCGTGCAGCGCCTGATAACTTTCTAAACACGCGGGGTCGGCAAGCCCGGCGCGAGCAAAAGTGAGCCTATTTTGTTTTTGTAAGTAGGGATGTTTTTCTATATCGCCGAGAAAGCCAGGCAGCGCCTCAAGCCCATCAATGGCCAGATCTGCATCGGCTTTAGCATCATTCGCGGTCTGAGTGAGCGCATCGAGTAGCGCACCCACTTGCGGCTGTGCAAATTCGCCAATCGCAACACGCGTGCCGCCCTGTTCAATTTCGAGCAATGGCTCCAACCAAAACAAGCCACGCGAACCGTTGCGAACTAACTGCACATCCAAGCCACGCTGGGCAATGGCCGCGCTAAGGGCATCGGCAACTTGGTTGGCGCCTAACGCACAAGCGACGGTGTCTTGTGGCAGATAAAGCTTGATCATTGTGCTCTCTCCACTTCTGTGGGTTGCGGCGTAAGCTCGGCAATTAAAGCGTCAAACCGTGCTGGATCAACCCGCGCGTAGACCGAATCGTTAATACGAATCGACGGAGAACAGGC
>CAYGNS010000027.1:2026-10963 GCA_964351295.1 uncultured Gammaproteobacteria bacterium | reverse complement strand
GTTCAGCGGCAGGACTTCAAACAGGCGCGATGGCCGATAAAATATCGTGGCTAGAACAGCGCGCGGCAAACAAGGAGCGCAATCGAACATGACCCTCGTAATGGTGTTAACCATTCTTTTGCTGTTTACCACAATGGCATTTGCATTAGTGCTCGCGCTCAAAGGGCCGAGCAACTATGACCGTATTCTAGCGGTCAATGTATTTGGCACTAAAATTGTGTTAGTCGTTGCCATAATCACACTCTTTTCTGGCCACTCAGATTTAATTGATGTGGCCTTGGTGTACGCCTTGATTAACTTTATCTCGATTGTAGCCGTGCTCAAGCTGACTAAAATGGGCGACCTCGGTCGCGCCGGCAATGGGGACATAACGGATGGCTGAGCAATTGCTGGATATCCTTTCATGGATTTTATTGTTAAGCGGGGGCGTGTTTGGCGTTATTGGAGGACTGGGACTTCTACGTTTTCCAGACTTTTACACACGACTGCACGCGGCAGGCATCACCGACACTCTGTGCGCACTGTTGATTATAGCGGGGCTGATGTTACAAGCTGGACTGAGCATTTTAACGCTGAAGCTCGCGCTTATTTTATTGTTCCTACTGTTTACCGCCCCCACGGCTAGCCACGCTTTGGCCCGTGCAGCCGTGGTTGATGGCATAGAACCACAGGTTAATGAAACACCTGAGGAGAAGACGTCATCGAATATTTAATTAACATCGGACTGTTGCTGTTTTTACTCATCATCGCCGTGGCGGTGGTGCGTTCGCGCGAGCTACTCACCGTGACCATGCTCTTTGCAATTTATTCGCTCCTGTCGGCAGCGCTTTTTGTGGTGCTTGACGCGGGCGATGTGGCGCTTACCGAAGCCGCCGTCGGTGCGGGAATTTCAACTATTTTGTTACTCGCGGTACTCGCGCTCGTACCGCGTACTGAAGTAGTGCGTAAAGGCATTAATTGGCCAGCCATGATTGTTGTTTCGCTCACGGGTGCCGTATTAATTTATGCCACGCTCGACTTCCCTGAGTTCGGCCGAGCAGACAATCCCGTACAAACTCACGTGGCGCCCTATTACATTGAGAACACATATAAAGATATGGGAATTCCCAATATCGTAGCGGCCATATTGGCTAACTATCGTTCGATTGATACGCTCGGCGAAGGCTTTGTCATTTTAACCGCAGGTTTAGCCGTATTTGCTTTGCTCGGCACCCGCCGGCGCACGCGTAAGAAACCGAAGGTCGAAGTATGAGAGATAACGGAATCTTGCGCGTTGTCGCGCGCTTTTTAATCCCGCTCATCATGTTGTTCGCCTTGTATATTCAATTTCATGGTGAATACTCGCCAGGGGGTGGCTTTCAGGCGGGTGTGGTGTTTGCGGCGGCGTGGATTCTACTGGCCTTAATTTATGGTATTGAAGCCGCCCTAGAAGTAATCCCTGAGCGCGCGATGTATGTGTTGATGTTATTGGGCATACTCGTTTACTGCGCGGTTGGTCTAGCTGGGGTGCTACTCGGCAGCCATTTTCTAGACTACAGCCCATTGCTAGCGAGCCCTAAAGGGGCACAACAACTTGGCATTGTAACCGTAGAATTTGGGCTCGGTATCACTGTGTCGACCGTGGTGATGCTGATTTTTACGCTTTTTGTGCGGCGCAAAGCCGAGCTTGATCACGACGGAGCACACTGATGGTCTGGATGGGATTGTTCAACTACTGGGTGGTTATCGCCCTTATGATGATCGGTTTTTATTGCGTGATTGCTCACGGCAATATGACCAAGAAGATCATCGGGCTCAATTTATTTCAAACGTCGGTTTTTATTATGTTTATTTCGGCGGGTAAGATTATTGGTGGCTCAACCCCCATTTTACGCGAGGGGGTCGACATCTACTCCAACCCGCTACCCCATGTTTTGATCTTAACCGCCATCGTTGTTGGCGTCGCTACCAATGCCGTCGGCCTCGCCCTCGCGGTACGCGTGCAGGAAAATTTTGGCTCTATCGAAGACGATGAGCTCAATGAAGAAGATCAAGCAGAAAACGAAGAGCGCCAACCATGACCTTGCTTGAATTGATGCCTTTCAGCGTACTGATCCCGCTGATTGTTGCTCCCGTCTGCGCGTTGTTGCCTGGCCGACTGCTGCCGTGGCTAGTCGCCTTTGCGGCGGTGACTGCGTCGGCGCTCATTATGCTGCAAGTACTGCCAGCGGCTGTCGAAGAACCCCTGCGATACGCGTTCGGCACTTGGGCGCCCCCCATCGGCATTGAATTTAGGGTGGATGCCGTTAACGGTTTTATCGGCGTGATGGTTAGCCTCATGGCCGCCATTATATTGCCGTGGTCGCGACTAAGCGTAAACCAAGAACTGCCCGAGAACCAAGGCTTGTTCTATGCCCTATTCTTGATTGCCTATTCGGGATTGATGGGTATGACATTAACGGGCGATGCGTTTAACTTGTTCGTATTTCTAGAAATCTCGTCCTTATCAACTTACGCGCTAGTCGGTCTCGGTCGCGCGAAAGCGGCACCCTTGTCGGCCTTTCGTTATTTAATTATGGGCACGCTCGGTGCTACCTTCTATTTGATTGGTGTTGGCTTGTTGTACATTATGACCGGCACACTAAACATGGTGGATCTAGCCGATCGGCTGCCCGAAGTGGCCGACACGCGAGCCGTGCAAGCTGCATTTGCCTTTATTATCGTCGGAATTGGCGTCAAGCTCGCTTTATTCCCCTTGCATCGCTGGTTACCTGGCGCCTACGCGAACGCCCCCTCAGCCATTTCGGTGTTCTTAGCCTCTACCGCCACTAAGGTCGCGGTATACGTCATGTTGCGCTTGGTATTCACTGTATTCGGGATCGAGTTTGCCAACGCAATGCCCTACGCCGAAGTGTTTTTTGTGCTCGGTATAGTAGGCATCCTACTACCTTCGATCTGGGCCATTGAGCAAGATAATCTTAAACGTTTGTTAGCCTATTCAAGCGTCGCACAAGTGGGCTACATCATCTTAGCCATTAGTTTACTGTCGGTAACCGGTCTAGCGGCTGGCTTAGTGCATTTATTTAATCACGCCCTAATTAAGGGCGCGTTGTTTATGTGTGTGTGCACGGTAATTTATCAAACCGGTTCGTGCCGACTCGCCACTTTTCACGGTCTTGGGCGGCAAATGCCGCTGACCATGTTAGCGTTTGTCTTGGCAGGCTTAAGTTTAATTGGGGTGCCCCTCACCGTGGGTTTTATTAGTAAATGGGTACTGCTGCAAGCGGCGATTGAACAGAGTAATTGGCTGGCCGTTGCCGTCGTTCTGGTGGGCTCCTTGTTAGCCGTAATCTATATTGGCAAAGTCGCTGAAGCAGCTTGGCTTAAACCGGCACCTGAGAATCAAGCGCCCGTTCGAGAAGCGCCGCTTGGCCTACTTTTACCCATGTGGCTACTGGTCATTGCTAACTTCTATTTTGGCATTGATACGCGGCTTACTTTAGACACGGCCTATGCGGGCGCACGCGTCTTACTCGCAGGAGTTGCGCCATGACCCCTAGCATGCTCATTGCTTTATTAATCCTTACACCATTATTGGGTGCGATCGTTATTGCGCTTGTGGGTCGGTGGCCCAATGTGCGCGAAGGCGCGACATTAGTCACGGCCGCCACGTTGTTTGGTCTTGCGACACAGTTAATTGCACCCATCGTGGCCCGTAGCGAAGTCGCGCTGGTTGTCGCCGAACCTCTACCCGGTCTGGCGATTGCATTTAATGTTGAACCGCTCGGCATGATCTTTGCACTGTTAGCGAGCCTGTTATGGTTTGTAACGTCAATCTATGCGTTTGGCTACATGCGCAGCGCTGAAGAGCCGCGACAAACCAGCTTTTACGTATTCTTCGCAATCGCCATTAGCGGCGCTATGGGCGTGGCGACCGCTGGAAACCTGCTGACACTGTTCATTTTCTATGAGGTGCTAACACTCAGCACCTGGCCGTTGGTTACCCATAAGCAGACCGCTGCGGCACGAGCCGGCGGACGCACCTATTTAGGCGTGCTACTCATCACCTCCATCGGCCTATTATTACCAGCCATCATCTGGACCTGGGTGGTCGCTGGCACGTTAGATTTTACGCCTGGCGGTATTCTTAATGGTTTGATGGGCCCAGGCGCTGCGGCGCTACTACTCACGCTCTTCGTCTTGGGCGTTGGCAAAGCCGCAGTGATGCCAGTGCATCGTTGGCTGCCCGCCGCTATGGTTGCGCCTACCCCTGTTTCGGCGTTATTGCATGCGGTGGCAGTCGTCAAGGCCGGGGTATTTACCATCACCAAAGTGGTAATCTATATTTTCGGCTTAGACTTTTTAGCCGAAGTCCCCTTAGAAAGATTTTTAGTCTACCTAGCCGGCTTCACCATTGTGGCCGCGTCTTACTTTGCGCTCAAGCAAGTTGAGATAAAGCGCATGCTCGCTTACTCAACCATTAGTCAATTAAGTTACATCGTTATGGCAGCACTGCTGCTAGCACCGTTTGCCGAGATCGGTGCAGTTGTGCATATCGTGGCGCATGCATTTGGTAAAATCACATTATTTTTCTGCGCAGGCGCCATTTACATTGCCTCGGGTAAAACGCGGGTAGATCAGTTACGCGGTATCGGCTTGCGTATGCCGTTCACCATGATTGCGTTCACGATTGGTGCTTTATCGATGATTGGCGTACCACCGACTGCGGGCTTTGTGTCAAAGTGGTATATCATTGCCGGCGCTTTCCAAGTAGAGAGCTATTTCACGCTCGTTGTGCTGATGCTGTCCACAGGCTTGAACGCCGCCTACTTCCTACCCATAGTGTTTCGCGCCTTCTTCCGTCCCGAGGCTCACACACCAGCGCGCGATCATGGCGAGGCGCCATGGCCCATGGTGGCGGCGCTCAGCTTTACCGCATTGTTAGTCATTGCATTCTTCTTTTTTAATGGACCCGTCGTCGATATCGAGAAGCGCATTTTGGAGGTGGGACTGTGATCAAACACCATGAACGTGATAGAGCGCGCTACACGCAAACGAGTGAGGAGCGCGAGCAAGCATTACGAGACGGTGCCAAGGATTGGTTAGTACAACCTCGCACGATTAAAATTCTGTGGGGGGTATTTGCACTTATCTTGCTTGCGACAGTCGCAGCGCAATGGTGGGTGCACGTGCACGCTTATTTTAGAGCCGATGGCTGGTTTGGATTTTATGCAGCCTATGGCTTTTTAAGCTGCGTGGCTATGGTGCTGTTCGCTAAATTGTTGGGGCTGCTCCTCAAACGACCCGACGACTATTACGGTGAGCCCATCGATCTAGACGACGCACACGAGGACAGCGACCATGTTTGAGTTTGTGCTGCCGCCTGCACTAATAATGATTCTAGGTGCCCTGCTGGTTGCTGTGGCACGCGATGCCCTGCGCCCGTGGATCGCCCTTGCGACTCCGTTAGTCACGCTCTATGCCGTCTGGTTGATTCCCGACGGGATACACCTCACGACCACATTTTTAGGCTACGAAATTCAGGTCGTAGAAGGCAGTCCACTGCGGCGCTTATTCGCCACGGTATTCGCCATTATGGCTTTTGGAGGGGTGTTGTTCGCCTTTAGGCAATCACGCTGGTACGAGCTATCAGCAGCATTGATGTACGCCTCGGGGGCTATCGGGGTAAGCTTTGCGGGCGACCTGATAACCATGTTCGTGTTTTGGGAAATCATGGCATTGTTTTCGACCGTGGTGGTCTGGTGTGGGGGCACCGAAGCGGCGCGCGCCGCGGGCATTCGCTATGCCATTATTCATTTGATCGGCGGCATCATATTAAAAATTGGTATCGAAGGGTTGATGGTGCAAACCGGCAGCGTGGAGATTCGCGCGCTAAGCCTTGATTCATTCGCCGCGTGGATGGTCTTTGCGGGGGTACTCATCAACGCCGCCGCTCCCCCACTCAGCGCTTGGCTGGCCGATGCGTATCCAGAGTCGAGCCCCATGGGCGGGGTATTTCTATCTGCGTTCACGACGAAGACGGCGGTCTTGGCGCTCATACTGTTATTCCCTGGGCAAAGCCTTCTGATCTGGATTGGCGTATTTATGATTTTCTACGGCATTATATTTGCGCTGTTAGAAAACGATATGCGACGCATTTTGAGCTACTCAATCGTAAACCAAGTCGGGTTTATGGTGGTGGGGATTGGCATAGGGACCGAACTCGCTCTCAATGGGGCAGCCGCACATGCCTTCACCCATATTATTTATAAAGCGTTGCTGTTTATGAGCGCTGGCGCAGTGTTGTACCAAACAGGCGTACGCAAATGCTCTGAGCTCGGTGGGTTATATCGCACCATGCCGCTTACTGCAGTGTGCGGGATTATAGGGGCACTGGCAATTTCGTCATTTCCGCTCACGTCGGGCTTTATCTCAAAGTCCATGATTTCATCTTCGGCCGCGTACGAGCATCTTGATACGGTTTGGTTCTTACTCGTCGCCGCTTCTGCCGGGGTGTTTTTACATGCCGGTATCAAGTTTCCTTGGTTTGTGTTTTTTCAAAAGGATTCAGGACTTCGACCACCCGAAGCGCCCATTAATATGCGCATTGCAATGGTGCTATTCGCGGCGGGGTGCATCGTATTAGGGGTATTCCCTAGCCTTCTGTATAGCTTGTTACCCTACCCTGTTGAGTACGTGCCATACACGGTGGATCATGTGGTAACACAACTGCAGTTACTGTTGTTCGCAGGGCTTGCCTTCTTTGCGTTGTTGCCGCTCATGAAGCGCACCGAAACAATCAGCCTTGATTTTGACTGGATTTACCGACGCGCCATTCCTAAGCTTGCGAGCCTTCTCGATCGCTCTCTATCTAGCGGTGGTGCAGGGGTAAAAACAGTAAGCAAGCAAACGGGACGCACTGTGTTGGCAACGGTGCGCGAACAAAGCGAGCGCTGGTTCTCGAGTCGCGCACCCATGGGATCAACAGCATTCTGGATGGCTGTGGTATTAGCGCTGTTCTTAATTCTATCCATCGTGCTTTAAGACGGGTAACGCAACAAGCGCATTCAGGGTCAGCTAAAAGCAACGCGCCGTATTTAAACGCTCGCTTTAAAACAAGACCCTTATTTTAGGTCGGCACAACTTATTTTAGGACGGCGCACATGCGCCCAAAAAAAGCCCCTCATAGAGGGGCTTTGTTACTTTCTACAGCGAACTAATGGCTACAGCGAACCAATGGCCTCGGCAAAGCGTGCGGGGCTCCATCAGCGCCGACCGCAGGCTTGTCACCGATGATTAACGCATTCCATTGAGTAGCGCATTAAAGGTTTTACTCGGCCGCATGGCCGCATCCGCTAATTCAGCATCGGGGTAGTAATATCCTTTAATGTCAACAGGGGCACCTTGCGCGGCATTAAGTTCTTCAAGAATCTTCGCCTCGTTGGCTTTTAAGTCGGCTAAAAATGGCTCAAAGCGTTTAGCCAGATCTTTATCTTGGTCCTGCGCCACGACGGCCTCGGCCCAATACATTGCCAAGTAAAAGTGACTACCACGGTTGTCTATCTCGTTTACCTTGCGCGATGGTGACTTATCGCTCTCAAGCAATTTTGAAGTGGCTGCATCGAGCGTGTCCGCCAATACTTGCGCGCGCGGGTTATTCGTTACATCAGCAAGATGCTCAAAGCTGGCCGCCGTCGCAAGGAATTCACCCAACGAGTCCCAACGCAAATGCCCTTCTTGTGTGAATTGCGTAACATGCTTTGGTGCGGACCCTCCAGCTCCCGTCTCAAATAAGCCGCCGCCATTCATTAATGGCACAATCGATAACATCTTAGCACTCGTGCCCACCTCTAAAATCGGGAAGAGATCGGTTAGGTAATCGCGCAGCACATTGCCCGAAACGGAGATCACATCCTTGCCTTTACTAATGGTTTCTAACGAGAAACGCGTGGCTTCAGCTGGCGACATAATGCGAATATCCAACCCTTCGGTATCGTGGTCGCCCAGATATTGCACAACCTTAATAATAAGTTGGGCTTCGTGTGGGCGATTTTTGTCGAGCCAAAATACGGCCGTGTCACCCGTTTTGCGCGCGCGCTTTACTGCCAACTTTACCCAATCTTGAATAGGGGCATCCTTGACCTGGCACATCCGCCAAATGTCCCCTTCTTCTACAGCATGCTCGAACAAGACCTTGCCTGTACCCTCGTCGATTACGCGCATATAACCATCGTATTCAAGCTCGTACGTTTTATCGTGCGAGCCATACTCTTCCGCTTTTTGCGCCATTAGGCCGACATTCGAGACACTGCCAATTGTGGTGGGATCCAAGGCACCATGCTTTTTACAATAATTGATCACTTCTTCATAAACATAGGCATAAGTACTTTCTGGAATAACCGCTTTGGCATCCCGTAAATTACCTTTCATGTCCCACATCTTGCCAGAATTACGAATCATGGCAGGCATGGAAGCATCCACAATCACATCGCTTGGCACATGCAAATTGGAAATACCTTTGTCTGAGTCCACCATCGCAATCGCTGGTCGGTCCTCATAGCATTTCATTATGTCTTGCTCGATCTTCTCTTTTAGATCACCCGAAATTTGTTCGATTATGCTGTACAGATTACCCAATCCGTTATTGGGCTGCACATTAAGCTCTTTAAAAAGCGTTGCATATTTTTCGTACACATAGCTGTAATAAACTGTAACCGCATGGCCAAACACAATGGGATGCGACACTTTCATCATGGTCGCCTTAACATGCAAACTGAAGAGTATGTCGCGCTTTTTCGCATCGTCGATTTGCTCTTGATAAAACTTACGTAACGCCTTTTTACTCATAAACATTGCGTCAATTACTTCACCTGCTAACAACTCGACATGTTCCTGCAGGTTTTTACTGTTGCCATATTTATCGGTAAATTCAATGCGTACGAGACTATCTTGCAACAT
>CAYGNS010000027.1:0-2016 GCA_964351295.1 uncultured Gammaproteobacteria bacterium | reverse complement strand
CATCGTACGCGAGCGCTCGCTAGTGCGAAAATCGCCACCGTTCATCGTTGCAACGTGTGCTTTTGAATCTGGCGACCATGCGCCCATGCTATGCGGGTGTTTACGCGCATAGTTTTTAACAGCGGCCGGCGCACGACGGTCCGAATTACCTTCGCGAATAACTGGGTTAACGTTGCTGCCTTTTACCTGCTCGTACAAATCACGTACTTTTTTCTCTTCATCAGTTTGCGGATCATCAGGAAAATTTGGCAAGGCGTAGCCTTTGGCTTGCAGCTCTTTAACCGCCGCTTTAATTTGCGGGATCGAGGCGCTAATGTTTGGGGTTTTAATAACGTTGGCTTCCGGCTTAAGTACGAGCTCGGCTAACTCTCCTAGGGCATCGGGCACGCGCTGCTCTGGCGTCAGATAGTCCGAAAATACCGACAACATGCGCGCCGCCAATGAAATATCCTTCGTTTGGATGTCCACATCACAACTGGCTGCAAATGCTTGTAATATAGGGAGCAGCGAACGCGTTGCGAGGGCCGGTGCCTCATCGGTAAGGGTGTAATAAATAGTAGGCTTTGATGAGCTCATATTGTTCTTTTACCTTAATATAGTAAGTTTACGAAGCAGCACAGGGCGCCAACCGTCGACGCTATTATGCGTTTGTCGATAGCGAGTTTACTGCAAACAACCATTGCCATTCACTGCCCTAACAACAACTAACAATAACTAACAACAACTGCCCCACAACTGCACTCAAACTCTGTTATCACTGTGTTCAAGCGCTTACAATGCAGCCCTAGAACGGGAAATCTTCTGAGCTGAATAATAGCACACCTCGCATTGTCAGGAATTTACGTCGGTTGACTATTTACGTAAAAATAGTGTTGCCGAGTTAAATCAAAATCAATGTCAGTTATCCAGTCGTATTCTCAACAATCAAGTGTCGTACTGACACAATTGCGGGGCGCTATCATGCGGCGCAAATCGAACTCAATATACTGCTGAACCGCTCTCTTTCATGAATCAAGCACGCAAAATATGGCATCCTGACGTAACCGTTGCCGCGGTCTGCAAGCACGAAGACCGCTATTTACTGGTTGAGGAACGCTCAAAGTCAACTGGCGATATAGTCTTTAATCAACCTGCTGGTCACTTAGAGCCTGGCGAAAGCATTGAGCAAGCGGTCATTCGCGAAGTGCTAGAAGAAACCTGCCGCCATTTTACACCGCGCGGTCTGGTTGGCTTGTATCGCCTTGAGTTGTCTGAACAAAAAACGTACATACGGTATACCTTTTTTGGAGACATAAGTGCCCGCGATTACAACGTAGCTCGAGACCCTGACATTATTGCCACCCACTGGTTAAGCCGCCGCGAGATAATGCAGCACCAAGCCTTGCGTAGCGAGCTGGTAATGCAATGTATTGAGGATTTTGAAAATGGCCCCAGATTCCCTCTGAGCGTACTCAAGGATGGCAATAACGGGTAGTTCCTCTGCGTTTTATCCCCTCTAGTCATTTAACCTAAACAACATTTTTACACATGAAACCACACGTTATTGTTGGTATGTCGGGCGGGGTTGACTCCTCGGTCGCCGCCTATTTGCTGTTAGAGCAAGGCTATAAGGTGAGCGGCTTGTTCATGAAAAATTGGGAAGAAGATGATACGCAAGAGTACTGCGCCGCCGCCGCCGACTTACGCGATGCAGCCCAGGTATGCGATCGCCTTGGAATCGAACTGCACGAAGTAAATTTTGCTCACGAATACTGGGAAAATGTGTTTGAACACTTTTTGGCCGACTACCAAGCCGGTCGCACGCCCAATCCAGATATTCTGTGTAACAAGGAAATCAAATTTAAGGAATTCTTACTGCAAGCACAAACCCTAGGCGCAGAGTATATTGCCACGGGACATTATGTGGCGAAAGACCAGCATGACATCGACTCAAAGCTCTCTCAAGGCGAATATCGTTTACTCAAAGGCTTAGACGGCAATAAAGATCAAAGCTATTTTTTATACACTCTGCAACAA
>CAYGNS010000026.1:6138-11074 GCA_964351295.1 uncultured Gammaproteobacteria bacterium | reverse complement strand
AAAGTACTACTCGGCATGGCTTTTTTACTGGCTCTTGCTGCGTGTGGCAATGATTCTGGAGAGTCTTCGGTTGATCAATCTATTGAAGCGACTAAAGAAGCCGCTTCAGATGCAGTGGATGCCTCAGCAGAAGCCATGTCAGATGCGGGCGAAGCAATGTCAGACGCTACTGATGCGTTGGTTGAAGGCGCAGAAGATATGGCCGACGATGCCGCGGAAATGGCTGACGAAATGGCCGACGATGCCTCGGAAATGGCTGATGACGCAGCAGACGCAGCGGATGACATGATGGAAGAAGCTGAAGAAGCAGCAGAAGAAGCTGAAGTACCAGCAACTGAATAAGTTCCCGTACTATTAACGCTCATCGCCTCAATTTAAGGGGGGATGATAAAGACCTCAGTGCGACTCCGCGCTGAGGTCTTTTTTATTGACCATTGCTCAATTACTTCAACGTTGCGACTGTTATCATAGGGCGCATTAATCATTTAACCTTGCATAGCTAGTGAGCAATACCAACCACTTAGACTTAGCCGTGGCGGAATTAATTCGCACAACGGCAAAAGTGCGCTTTAGCGAGCTGCAGCGCCATTTCGCTCAGGGGGTCGTTTACATGCTCGCCGAGGGGTTTGATTTGATTGACGTTGCGACTAAAATCATTGCGGATGACGTCCAATCCATAGCGGCATTAATCGAACAGGGCGCGCTAAGCCGAGTCGAGGATGATCAAGCGCGAATTTGGTTAGAACAGTCGCGTGTGCTTTGGTGTACCGTTGTCGCTCCGTATGTCTTAGTGCAGCCAATTGATGACGGAGCTTTGGGCATGGCCGATGGAGTGGGAAATGAGTAACGCGAAACAGTCATCAAGTGACACCATCGAGCTATTGTGTTCGCACCGTTCAATCCGCCGTTTTAGTCATCAAAGCGTCGATCCTAAAGACTTGCAAACGATTGTTTTGGCGGGGCAGGCTGCATCTACGTCAAGCTTTGGTCAGTCTGTGTCACTCATTCGGGTGTCGGACAACCGTTTGCGTGCCAAACTGGCTCATTGGGCCGGCGACCAAGCTTATGTTGAAAGCGCCCCAGAGTTCCTGGTTTTCTGCGCGGACTTGCATCGAGCGCACCAATTAGTCAAAGCGCTTAAACAGGGTTCTGAGGAAGCAGATTCGCGTTTCGATTGGACTGAGCAGTTCATTACAGCCAGTATAGACGCGAGCCTATTTGCGCAAAATTGTGCGATTGCTGCGCAAAGTCTAGGTCTTGGCATTTGCTATATTGGTGGCATTCGGAATCAAATCCAAGCAGTCGCTGATGCATTGGAGCTACCCCAATTAGTTGTGCCGTTATTCGGTATGTGTCTTGGATATCCCGATCAAACACCAGAACAAAAGCCACGACTGCCGATTCAATCTGTGTTGTTCGAGAACCGTTATGCCGAGCCGACAGCCTATGCTGAAGCGCTATTAGCGTATGACGCGCACATCAAGGAATATTATGAGCGCCGAACTCGCGGCAAGCTTTCGCAAACTTGGTCGGAGCAGCTCGATAAACAGACGCGCACACAATCACGACCCCATATGCGTGAGTTCTTGCTAAATAAGGGCTTTGCGAGACGTTAAATAGAAGAGCTAATAGATCGCACGGACACATTGCGGGCGTAGTAAATTGGTGCGCTGATGCTCATTTAATGTGCCAATGACCGCGAATTAACGTCCCCCTACTTGTAATATGCTTGTCACACAAGGTCATTAGGATTGCGCAATCTTAAATCAATCTTAAACCATCTTTCCGATAGGAGTAGAAGAGTGAAAAAACTAATTCTTGGATTAGCGATCGTGGCTTCCGCCACAGCCGTATCAAGTGCTTCGGCGCGCGATACTATTAGCATTGTTGGATCTTCAACAGTGTACCCATTTTCAACGGTAGTGGCCGAGCGTTTCGGTAAGACTACTGACTTCAATACCCCCAAAATTGAATCAACAGGTTCTGGTGGCGGACATAAATTGTTTTGTGCTGGTTTGGGTGTACAAACTCCAGACATCACAAACTCTAGCCGTCGCATGAAAAAATCAGAATTTGATATGTGCCAAGCTAACGGTGTTAAAGACATTGTTGAAGTAAAAATCGGTTTCGACGGGATCGTGTTAGCTAACTCGGTAGCGTCAGATCCAGTATCCGTTACGCGTAAAGATATTTTCATGGCGCTTGGAAAACGTGTACCTGGTCCAGACGGCAAATTTGTAGAAAACCCATACACCACTTGGGATCAAGTTAACCCATCTCTTCCAGCCGTAAAAATCGAAGTGCTTGGCCCACCCCCAACATCGGGTACTCGAGATGCATTTAATGAGTTAGCCCTTGAAGGCGGCGCTCTACAAATTGCCGACATAGAAGCATTGGGCGATATGTCAGATATGGCCGAAATGGAAGCCATGGCAGCAAAGTTAGGAATTGAGGCCGAATTGGCAGCAGCGGTCGCTAAAAAAGGCGATTCAGTTAAGGGATCTCATGTAGTTGAGATTGTTGGTCGCGCAATTCGCGAAGATGGCGCGTATATCGAAGCCGGTGAAAACGACAACTTGATCGTAAGCAAGCTCGTTGCTAACCCACAAGCGTTCGGAATTTTTGGTTACAGCTTTCTAGATCAAAACGCGGATACCGTTCAAGGCGCCACCGTTGATGGCTTCCAACCAACGTTTGAAGCGATTTCTTCTGGTGAATATACGGTGAGCCGTTCATTGTACTTCTATGTCAAAAAAGCTCACATTGGCACGGTTCCTGGAATTGCGGAATTCACCAATTTGTTTGTTGAAGAAGAAGCCATTGGCGAAGAAGGCTACCTGCTTGACCGTGGTCTGATTCCGCTGGATCCAGAAAGCTTTGCGGCCATGGCTGCATCAGTTAAAGCTATGGAATCATTGGCGCTTTAAAATCTTGCCTCTCTTAGGTAGATTACTTTTGCGGTTTACTTGTTAAGACCACAGGAGTTAAGGGAAATGGCAGGCGTTCGCGCCTGCCATTTTTTATTGACTGTATTAAGCTTTTACTAGCGAATGATTTTGTCCAAGTAGCATCGGAATGATTTTCGGATTGTGGGCGGGTAGCGTAGCGCGTGTTACACAGCGCAAGCTGAAGGAATTAGTGGGTGCGCTTCTTGAAGCTAATTGTCTGCGAAGTTCTTGGCTATTGATCCTGAAACTGCCAAATTTATTCTGTCATAATTAGTCGCTATACTCGTCCTCTACTCGCGACAGCATCAAGCTTAACTTTTCGTGCGCAAAACATGACTCTTACTTCACTTTTTCTCGCTGTAATATTAGGAACCGTGGCGGCCTATTTTATTGGTCAGAATCGTTCCTTCGCTGTTGCAAAGCCCATTGGCGGCGTACGCAACTTGGCTACCTTGCCGAGCTACTACGCAACTTTAATGAGTCTGTGGGCGTTACTGCCAGCCCTACTGCTCGTTTTTTTGTGGCTAGTATTAGACGGCTCCATCATCGAGGCGCTGGTACGCAGTGAGCTTCCGGCCGAAGCAAAACAACTCGATGCAGCCAACTTAGGTCTATTGTTAAACCAGATTGGCAATTTGGCGGACGGTGTCGGTACGCTCGAAGCGCTTGGAGCAGAGTATGCTCCTGCGGTAAACAAACTTGTCCAGCTACAAGCGCTTAGTGCGCAAGCAATGCCGCTATTGACGCTCTTGGTGATGATTATCGGCATGATTTTAGGCTATCGAACGATTACAGCTGATAACAATGCTCGATACGCCGTAGAACGCGTGTTCAATGCCGCTTTAATACTGAGTTCAAGCATCGCGATTTTAACCACCTTTGGTATTATTTTTTCCGTAGCATTCGAATCTTATAATTTCTTCCAAAAGGTACCGTTTTTCGATTTTCTGTTCGGAACCCATTGGAGTCCTCAGATTGCGCTACGCGCTGATCAACAGGGTGCTTCTGGTTCATTTGGCGTCATCCCTCTTATTGCAGGAACATTGCTCATTTCGTTCATTGCTCTCTCCATCGCTGTACCTGTTGGCCTAATGTCAGCTATCTATCTAGCGGAGTATGCGAGTCGGCGTGTGCGCGACGTTATTAAGCCGGCGTTGGAGGTGCTCGCGGGAATACCGACCGTTGTTTACGGTTTCTTCGCGGCGCTGACGGTGGCGCCTGCGATTCGTAACTATGGCGATGCGGTGCGCGATTGGGGAGCTGAGAACGGGATCACTTGGCTGGCTACGCTTAATGTATCCTCCGAGAGCGCTCTAGCAGCCGGCTTGGTCATGGGCATTATGATCATTCCTTTTGTGTCGTCGCTGTCGGACGACGTGATTACGGCCGTGCCGCAGAGTTTGCGCGACGGTTCCTACGGTTTGGGCTCTACCAAATCGGAAACGATTAAAAAAGTGATTTTTCCTGCTGCCTTACCAGGCATCGTGGGTGGCGTATTGCTAGCGGCTTCGCGCGCGATCGGCGAAACGATGATTGTAGTGATGGCTGCTGGACTTGCGGCGAATTTAACGATTAATCCCTTGGAGGCCGTCACTACAGTAACCGTTCAAATCGTTACTTTATTGATAGGTGATCAAGAGTTTGATAGCGCGAAAACATTAGCGGCCTTTGCATTAGGGTTGTTGTTGTTTGTCATTACCTTGGTGCTCAATATCATCGCGCTGAGCGTGGTGAAGAAGTACCGAGAGCAATACGACTAATTTCAGCACATTGGCTGTAGGTATAGAAAAATGAAAGATAAAGCATCTCGTGTGTCTGCAAACTTAAAACGTCGGCATGCGGCAGAACGACGATTTCAATGGTACGGGCGCTTATCGGTCGCATTTGGCGTTGCGGCCGTGTTGTTTTTGTTTACCGACATAATCACAAAGGGAATTGGTGCTTTTCAACAAACTTACATTGAGCTCGAAGTCAGTTTCGATCTAGAG
>CAYGNS010000026.1:0-6128 GCA_964351295.1 uncultured Gammaproteobacteria bacterium | reverse complement strand
ATGCGGATTTCCGTAGTTTGTTTCGAAGTACGGTAAACGCAGAATATCCCGAAGTCACGGATCGTCGCGAAAAGCGCAATTTGTACAGTCTGTACACCACGGATGCGTCACTTATATTGCGACAAATGGCACTGGATGACCCACAAATACTAGGTACTACGCGTAAGATCAGTATTGTGGCGGACGATGAAATTGATACTTACTACAAGCACTACTTTGGCGAAGGCTTACCCGATGATATGGTCGGGCGTGTTAATCCGCAGGAGATTGCCCGCGTGCACGGGTTGCATGATGACGGCCGCATTGCGAAAAAATTCAATACTATTTTGTTTTCCAATGCCGACTCTCGCGACCCCGAGCTTGCGGGTATCAATGGTGCCGTGATTGGATCGCTCCTCACACTGCTTGTTACTTTATTGCTGTCGTTTCCTATTGCCGTTGCTACTGCAATTTATTTGGAGGAATTCGCTCCAAAGAATCGAGTAACCGACTTTATTGAAGTCAACATAAACAATTTGGCAGCAGTGCCCTCGGTTATCTTTGGTCTTCTAGGCTTAGCGGTCTTTATAAACTTTTTTGGCCTGCCACGCTCCGTACCCCTCGTGGGCGGCTTAGTCTTAACGCTGATGACACTGCCAACAATTATCATATCGAGCCGAGCCGCCATTAAGGCCGTGCCGCCGTCCATTCGCGAAGCCGCGTTAGGAATGGGGGCATCTAAAGTGCAAATGGTTACGCACCACGTACTGCCGTTGGCATTACCAGGCATGTTAACGGGGACTATCATCGGCATGGCACAAGCGCTAGGCGAGACCGCGCCGCTTTTGATGATTGGCATGGTAGCTTTCATTGTAGAAACCCCTGCGTCGATTACCGATGCGGCGACTGTTCTACCAGTGCAAATTTATTTGTGGGCCGACAGCCCAGAGCGTGCTTTTGTTGAAAAAACGTCGGCCGCAATTATGGTTTTGTTGGCGTTCTTAATATTTATGAACAGCACGGCGGTGTGGTTACGCAAACGACTTGAACGCCGTTGGTAATCCGAATAAATAGGACTTTTCTATCCCACAATTTGCAACAAATATTATGGCTGACTCAGCGACTACAACTATGAACGATACCTACAAAACTACCGGTAAGCCGATGCTCAAAGACGCCAAAATGAGCGTGCGTAACGTCAACGTATTCTATGGCGATAAACAAGCCATTTTTGACGCTAGTTTGGATATCGGTAAGAACCAAGTTATTTCGATGATTGGCCCATCAGGGTGTGGCAAGTCAACCTTCTTACGTTGTCTTAACCGGATGAATGATACAATCGACATCTGTAGAGTTGAAGGAGAGCTAAAGCTCGAAGAGCAAAACATCTATGATCGGAGCATTGATGTAGTGGAACTTCGGGCTCGGGTTGGGATGGTGTTTCAAAAGCCGAATCCATTTCCCAAGTCGATTTACGAGAATGTGGCCTACGGCGCTCGAATCCATGGATTAACAGATAACAAGCTCGAGTTAGATGAGCTTGTTGAGAGCAGCCTGAAGCGCTGTGGTCTGTGGAAAGAAGTAAAGGATCGCTTAGATGAAGCCGCGACGGGTTTATCGGGCGGTCAGCAACAGCGCCTGTGTATTGCGCGCGCCATTGCTGTTAATCCTGAGGTTATTTTGATGGATGAACCGTGTTCGGCACTCGACCCAATCGCCACCGCTACGGTTGAAGAGCTCATACATGAATTGAGTGAAAACTTTACGATTTGCATCGTGACCCATTCCATGCAGCAAGCGGCGCGTGTGTCACAGCGCACTGCCTACTTTCATCTCGGTAAATTGATTGAGGTGAATGAGACATCGGTGGTGTTTACCAACCCAGAGCACCATCTTACTGAAGAATATATTACCGGGCGGATCGGTTAACTGATTAACGAAAGCTTATAGGCACTGTTATGAATGATGAAATTTTAGTCGGCGGGCACATTTCTCGCCAATTTGATCAAGAGCTCGACGAAATACGTTCACGCGTCTTAAAAATGGGCGGGCTAGTAGAAGTACAGCTCGAAAAAACGCTCGAGGCATTGCGCACTGGTGATAGCTCGGTGATCAAGGATGTGGAAAAGCTTGATCGTAAAGTTAACAAGCTAGAGATGCAGATCGACGAAGAGTGCACGCAAATTCTGGCAAAACGTCAGCCGGCTGCAGGTGATCTAAGGATGATTATCGCGACGACCAAGTCGGTACGCGACTTAGAGCGCATTGGCGACGAAGCCGAGCGCGTTGCGCATATGGTACGGCATGTGCTCGATAGTGGCGCCTCGGCTAAAGCCTTCAAAGGCTTGTTGGGCTTGGGCACACAAGTAAAGGAATTGCTGCACGACACGCTCAACACGTACGCGCGCATGGAAAGCCGCTCGGCGGTGCGGAATATGCGCAAAGATCAAGACATAGATGAAGAGTATGCGCGTAATGTTGTGCGTATTATTGAGTTTATGAAGAAAGAACCCACGCAAATCGCTGATGCGTTGGATGTGTTGTGGGCCGCGCGCTCGCTTGAGCGGATCGGCGATCACTGCATCAACATTTGCGAGAACGTGATTTATTTGGTTGAGGGCGAAGATGTTCGTCACACTAAATTGAGCCGCATTAAAGAGCAGTTTAAATAGCTAACTGACTATCAATACGGTCCTTGGCTGGCAGACCGCCGCTCTCTGCGGCTTGGCTATCCTGTAACTGTTACTAGGACCTTTCTAAAGCTCCCTACACAGAGTAGGGAGCTCTTAGAGAGTCGCAATGAGTGAAAAGGGCTACTGGCTTGCCTTGATCTAGACGTCCCTTACAGTGATACTTTAGGTCTAATACAGACTGAAGCGAGCCTATCTATTGAGCATCAAACTTGCAATAAAGACCGTACAGGGAAGGGAACTGACATCTGAGTACGTCGGGCAAACAGTGTGCGTAGCGGGGGTTGTGACAAGTGTATTGCATCGCGGATTTTATCTACAAAGTCCCAATACTGTATGGGATGGATTGGCATCGGACGCCATTTTTATCTACAGCCCCGATTTTAGGCCGCCGTTGGGTGTGTCGATAGAAGTCACCGGCGAAGTGGCGGATTATCTAGCGCATGACCTAGCTAAACCCATCACACAGTTGTTGTATCAAGCACACGCACGGCACACGTTCGATGAACTGGTGCTAGAGCCGTTAGACTTTGATCGACAAATACTCACAGAACAGGGCGCAGCTCTGGCACGTTGGCTCAACAGTGCCGAGGGCATGTTGTTTAAAGTTCCTGCCGGCAGCGTTTTTATCGCACCAAGCAATAAATTTGGCGATTATGTACTTACTCTGCCCGACCTCGATCTTGGCTTGCTCGCTGCGAGCAGCGGTGGCTTAGTCGTAGCGGAGGGTGATGGCAACACGTGGTTTCCAGGCTTTAGGGTCTTAGATTATGCCCACGCGCAAGCGTTGGACGTAGGGTCAATTCTTACTTCGGACGTAGTCGGTGCGCTTCACTATCGCGTAGATTCTTATCAGCTGTCGGTAAACCATCGCTTCAAAGTAGAACATCGCTATGCTCAAGTGTCAGTGTCGTCGTGGCAGCCGCAAGAATCAGTCATACGTGTAATGACGCTTAATTGTTTTAATCTCGACCCCAAAATAGAAAGTGCTGAGCGAGTGGTTAATCCGCGCACCGACATCGACGATGATCATGGTGATGGGCGCTTCACCTCGCTCGCCAAAGCCATTGTAGTGAATGCCAACGCCCCTGAAATTGTCGCATTACAAGAGATTCAAGACAGTGACGGTGCGGAGCAAACCGAGGTTACGCATGCGCGGGATACTTACGAGTTATTGTTGCGAGCTATCGCGCAGTTGTCTGACGTGCCTTATGCGTGGGTTGATATTGAACCTGGGTTAAACGCCGATGGGGGGCAACCTGGCGGCAATATACGTAACGGGTTCTTGTACCGTACTGATGTGATAAGCCTAGTGCCTCGCAGTGTGCGTCGTCTGGGTGTCGATTCGCCTGCTTTTATCGATTCCCGTAAGCCCGTGGTGGCTGATTTCACGTTATGCAATGGCGCTCATACGCTGTCTGTATTCAATGTACACTTTGCCTCCAAACGTCATCAAGAAAGTGTGTTTAGCCCGCATAATCCGGGCTTGGACCCTAAGCTCGCTACGCGTGTTGAGCAGGCAGAGATAGTATTGGCTGAAATGGAGCGGCTGACGAAAGCGGGCAAGCATTATTATGTTACCGGCGATTTTAATGACGGCGAGCATAGTCAAACCTTGGCGAAGTTGTGTTCTAGGGGCGCACAAAATTTGGTTTTGCAGTCACCGCCGCACGAACGGTTTGACTACAATCATCGGGGTAAATTGCAAGTACTCATGCACGGTCTTGTGAGTCCCTCGTTACTCGATATCGCTGCACCAGACTATGCCATCTTGCATGGTAATGAATTACTAGGTGTCACTCCCGGCGAAGACACAGACAAAGCCAGCGATCATGCGTATGTGCTCGCGCGTATGGTTTTTGCCTGAGTACATGACTACTCACTGGATTTAAAGTTGGCCGAATTAATAGATCCGCGTGATGCGCGCGGGCTCATCGATGGCTTGGGTTGGGCTACTCAAGGTGTGGCTGTTGGGAAACTCGCAGATAAACTCGCTCCCTTCGCCTACTTCGCTTTCGATATGCAATTCACCGCGATGACGTTGCAACACGTGCTTAACAATCGCTAATCCTAAACCAGTACCGCCTCGGTCTCGCGAACGGTTACTGTCGACGCGGTAGAAGCGTTGTGTTAGTCGCTCGATATGATGGCTCTCAATGCCATCGCCATTGTCTTTAACACTGAGTCGCGATCCACCGTCACACGCGCCCCAGTTAATTTGGATATTGCCCTCAGCGGGAGTGTAATGAATGGCGTTGGTGATCAAATTTACCACTGCGCTGTGTAGCTCTGTGGCTGACCCAATAACCTGTATCGTCTGATCAGCCTGCACGTCTACCTTATGGTGCTTTTCCAGAATCAGAGGTTGGAGTGCTTCCACCGCCGAATGTATAACGTGCGCCATATCGACCGGATCGTTGGCATTTGCGTCGGGGGTGGACTCAAGTTTTGCTAAGAGCAATAAGTCGCGCACGATCAGCTCCATGCGAGCGCTTTGGGCATTCATTTGTTCAAGTGGCTTGGCAAACATCGCCGGCAGGTCTTCGTGACCACGCAGTATTTCGATGTATCCGCGCAACACGGTTAGAGGCGTTTTAAGTTCATGCGACACATTGGCAACAAAGTCGCGTTGCATCTGATTGGTACGCACGAGTCGGGTAACATCACGAGCGATCACCATACGCAAGTTTTCGGTATAGGCTAAGCACTTTATGTTTAGGACAATACCGCGTTGTATTGCTGATGCGACCTCTAAGCCTTGTGTGGCGGGTTCAGGCGCACTGATCAAGGCTTCCAATTCCGGGTACCGTACTAAGTCACCAAGCCGCAAGCCGTGATCCGCAGGCCAGCGAATGCCGAGCAACGCCAACGCGTTGTTGTTCGCCCACTCGATTTTGCCCGACAAGTCGATTAACACTATCGCGTCTGGTAGTGTGCCGATGGCTTTACGCACTTGGCTTAAAAAATTACTTAATTGACGGTGCCGCTGTTTGTTCTTTTTGTCGCGGCGTGCGAGTTTGCGCAAGATGGCATAAACTTGACCATCTGCGTTGGGTACCGTCTGAATAGCCGGATTATCGACCCATTTGCTGAGTTTGTGGAGGCGACGCATTTGCCACGCGATAATCCCGAGACACGCTAAGATCAAGCTCGGGAGTATATAACCTGTCGCCGCGCCGAGGATTAGACCTAGCAGCAACATACTGGCTATTTTCCAGAGATCTTCTTGCATTACGATGCTTGCATTACGATGTTAGCCGACTGTGGTAGAGCTCTGACGGATTGTATTGAGTGGTGTTAGATTTAGTCGGGCAAGGAAAATCGATAACCGACACCGCGCACGGTATTAATATAACTGTCGCAGTCGAAGGTTTCTAATACTTTCCGTAGGCGCCGAATATGCACGTCAACGGTGCGATCCTCCACATAAACTTGGTTGCCCCATACATTATCCAAAAG
>CAYGNS010000025.1:0-11156 GCA_964351295.1 uncultured Gammaproteobacteria bacterium | reverse complement strand
GGGTTACCCGATGGTGCGTTGTTGTAGTAGATTGCGCTCGGAGTACCCGCTCGGAACGCGTCTATACCGCGAAAACGAATTTCGGTTTCAGTGTGTTGCACGAACAAATTAAACACTTCTAAGCTTTCGCGCTCGTAACCAAACGTAAGATTGTGACCGTTGTCGGTTAGGTAGTTACCTTTAAGAGCAAAGCTTGTAGTGTCGTAATTGAGGTCGTTGGCTTGACGGCTGTCGTCACCACCAAGATATACATCAACGTTGTCCAACTCTACGCGAATCTCACCAAAATCGGTGCCACCTACACTATCTTGGCGGTTATCAACTTCTAAGTAACCAAGACGAATTTCAGTTGAAAACTTAGGCGTCCAGTCTGAATACAAACGCGCTGAGTACGAGTTAAGCTCTGTACCACGCTCGTAAAGGTGATTTAAAAACTCAAACTCATCACTGCCGCCATCTGATTGCACCGTGTTAAAGCCGTCGTTATACATATAAGTAAACGCGGCACGATGCTGGTCGTTAATGTTCCAGTCGAGTTTAACGAGCAGTTTTTCGTCATCATTGGCCAAGCTTTGTGGAATGCCGCCTGGCTCGTACTGATACAACGAGCGGGCGATGTCAGCAATCTCGTCAAGTTCGCTTTGCGTCACATCAATTTCGTTTACCGCGCCAGAACCAATCGCACCGCGATCAAAAAGATTAGCGCCATCAAGTTTTTCCGCCGCTAAAAAGAAGAACAGTTTGTCTTCAATAAGCGGACCACCAATGTTAATGCCGTAGCGCTTCTCGCTGTAGTCACCCGTTGTGATGGTGTCGCCTTCGAGTGAGTCAGCGCGTAAACCTTGGTCGGTATAGTCATAGAACACACTGCCGAAAATTTCGTTCTCGCCCGATTTAGTTACCGAGTTGATGTTACACGCAGTAAAACCACCATACTCAACATCAAAAGGGGCTAACTCAACTACTAGTTGAGCCACTGCGTCGTAAGAAAAAGGAATGTTCTCGGTTGGGTAACCGTTGGAGTTCAGACCAAACGAGTCATTAATTTTAACGCCATCAATAGTCAAGCTGTTAAATCGCGAGTTTTTACCGCCGCACTGAACCGCATTCACGCTGCCGCGCGACTCGTCCACAAATACGCGCGGGTCTAAACGCAAGATATCGGTGATGTTGCGGTTAATCGCAGGGGCCGACTCCAAGGTGCTTAAGTCGAATACGGCACTTGGGCCAACCGCCACTTGGGCTGAAGCCGGGGCTGCGCCCACTACCGTTACTTCCTCAATCCCGCTGCTAGCAACAAGGCTTATGTCGTATTGCGATGTTGTACCAAGAGTGAGCGACACGTTTTCGATGGTTTCGCCCGACATATTGCCGCCCGATGCTGCGATGCTGTATCCGTCGCCAATCGGTAGATTGCGCACGGCGTAAGCGCCCGAGCTATTAGTAACGGCGCTTCGCACCAAGCCGGTGAGCTCGTTGCTAACCACTACGTTTACGCCCGCCACTGGGCTGCCGCTGGCGTCGGTTACTACACCGCGTACGCCCGATACCGTCACTTGTGCTTGAGCTGCTTGCCCAACCACAAGAGCGATCATTAAAAAGCTCATCGAAAGCGCTCTCATCCGCTTTCTTATGAAATGTAAATTCATGAGTAATGCTCCTAATCGTTAATTCAGAGTGGGGTGCTTTTTACAATTTAGTATTAGTCGCAAGTTTGTAACTTAGGAGTGATTAGATACAGTGCGCGCGAAAAGACTTAAATCGTAGAAAGCGTCGGTACATTAAATTCGTACTTCAATGGGTGGCCAACCAAAACTGTCGACCCAAGTGCAACATCGGTGTAAAACAAAACGACCAATATCAACCGCCGTATGGTAAGCGAGCCAATGGCTTGGTAAATGACGTTCTTGTTATGGTTGTGTTACGACTGCGTTGCGAACATGTGAAATTAAGCGTGTGTGACATCAACACGGTGGCAATCGGGCATGTTTACGGATAGAGTCCGCAAAGCCTTCGTTCGAACAACTACCCGAATCCGCTAAATGAAAAAATTGCTAGTGAGCGCTTTAGCGACATTTGGGTTACTGATCGGCTTGTTGTCGATGGCGACACCGATTCCTGGTGGCACGGTACTGATTGCCGTTTGCATTTCGATATTGATCTTCACCAGCTCGCTGGCCCGAACCGCTGTATTAGGGTTGCGTGCGAACCTCAGCTGGGTGGACAAAGCTCTGTTGTGGGTGGCCGACGCGGTCGGTCACCGTTTTCGATTTATTCGCATTGGCTTACATCGAACCAATCCGGCGCGGATTGGTGACATTCGAACCCGACAATCTGAGGCTCGCAGTAAGCAAGCCGAAGCGTCTAAGCCAGACGCATCTGCTAACGATTCAGTGGTGCCCCAGGAGCGTTCGCCAAGTGAATAAGATTTTTTGGACATGCTTACTCACTGTTTGCTTTGCGGGAAATCCTGCGCTCGCGGCGAGATCGGAGTCGGATGCGACTGAAACGCCTGTGCAGATGATCACTCTGGTGGCTCCGCTAAACCTTCCCGAGGCGGAGTTCTCTGGATTAACCTGGTGCCAAGATCACCTCGTTCTGCTGCCGCAATATCCTGATTTTGCGGCTCGTGCGCAGATGACTAACCCAGGCCCATTTACCGAGCGCCAAGGCGATACTTACCTGTACTTGCTGTCGAAACAACAAATTAGCGAGGCAATCCGCAATCCGCAACACGCGCCGCTTGAAGCAACACCAGTGGTTTTTAACGAAACGGATGTGCGTGCGCGCATTGCGGGTTTTGAGGGCTTCGAGGCCATAGTGTGCGACGGTGACCACGCTTGGCTTACGGTAGAGCGCAAAGAGCCAAGCTGGTTGGCGAATGTCAGTAGTGTGTTCGCGTATCATGGCGCGGTCGTTTTACAGGCTAAAATACTGTTTAATTCAGAACAGCCCAGCATAACCATTCTCAATGAGCCGCTCATTTATACGGGTTCGCAGTCAGAACTTTTTAATGCGAGTGACGAGGCGCTTACTCAAGTCGCTAATCAGCTGCTTAGCATTCACGAAGTGAACGGTAGCACCCATGTTGAAAACCCACGTGCCACGATTATTGATCCCGCCAGTGGGGCACTTTCCAAAATAGCGTTTCCACGGCTGCCGTTTCGTGTAACCGACGCCACCAGCGTCGATGCGCACGGGCGCTTTTGGGTGATCAATTACCATTGGCAAGGCGACCAACGTCATGCTCGCACCAACGATCCCATAGCCACCCTGTATGGCCAAGGGCTTACTCACCAACAGCGTGGTCAGGTCGAGCGGTTATTGGAACTACAAATTACCGATGACGCTATTGAGCTGTCAGGCGCGCCGCCCATTCAGCTTGAGCTGGGCGATGATAAGGGGCGAAATTGGGAAGGAATTGCCCGATTGCAAACAGCTGAATACAATGGTTTTCTGCTGATTACCGATAAGTTTCCGCAAACGCTCTTCGGTTTTGTGCCTTTACCTGAGTAGCTGTTCTGTAACACTCTAGCGATACGGTGCCCGCTCCAAGGTCTTGTTTCATTAAACAGACATATTCGTCCGCTACTCTTTGACGTTGCTGTTAACGCTGCCTTTATTACTATGCTCTCGCGCCAAACTTCACTCAATCGCTTATCTAATTCTCTTGGTTCTTTATTGTGTTCAGCCGCACTTGTTTGTGGTGCAGCGATGGGGTTGGTTAAGCCCGCGCACGCGTGGGGCGAAATTGGCCACGATGTGATGTCGCGTGTCGCGGCGCACCAATTGCAGCACTTAAGCGGTGACAACCAAGCGCTCACTAGGCCATTTAAATCCCGCGACCTTATGTTGGCGCATTTATCGAATGTGCCCGATATTGTGTGGCGCTCGCCTGCGATGACCGAACAAGAGCGCAGCAGCAATTACCCCACGCATTACATTAATTTAGAGCCTACATATGGTGCGGTCGATTCAATCGAGGATATTGCAACGCGCTACGCTGAACATGTAACGCGCAGCCGTGCGGCAAATGTGGAGGACGTACTTGAACTGGGATCTCTGCCGTGGCGTATTTTGCAATTGCAGCAAATGATGGTGACGAGCTTGCGTGCGGCTAAACAGGCAACCACGCCTAAAGAGATGATCGACGCCACCAATCAGGCCCTTTTATATGCGGGCATTATGAGTCATTTTGTAGGCGATATGGCCAACCCGCATCACACGAGCGTGAACCACGACGGCCAACTCACTGGTAACAAAGGGCTACACGCGTATTTCGAATCCGACATTGTTATGGCATTACCGCTAGATTTAATTGCTCAAGTGAATGCTGCAGCAGGCCTCGATTTACTGAACGCGACGGTGTTGACGGGAGTATCCGCGGTGCAAAGACAGGCAGCGCTCGATGACCCCACTCAGTTGGTCTTTCTGGCTTTGGTCGAGAGCCATCGAAATCTAAACCGCTTAACCGAGCTCGACAACGCGCATTCGCGCATCGCCCCCAACACCAACCCACAAAGCAAAGCGGAACGACGCCCACCAAGTGAGGTTAGCCACCACTATGCCGACTTTGTTGTAGAACGCTTAGCTATCGGTGCCAGCGTACTCGCCCAGCTTTGGTACTCCGCTTGGCAACAAGCCGGCAGCCCAGATTTGAGTGAATATCAAAGCTATGTGTATCCCGTGGCTCCGGCTTATATTCCGCCTGATTATTTGCATTAGTCTCGCCACATGAGGGGCTATCGCGAGAATTTTGAACGCATAGCTAAATGGCGGCCATGGTATGCAAAACATAACGTATAAGGTTACATTTTGTGCACCTAATCTTACGGCCAATGGTTGGGTAAAATCATCAAATAGAATCAGGCCGCTTAAAAACTGGGTGTTACACCTAATTCAAGTTCGCCGCTTCTAAGCGTAACTGACTTAACCCGCAGGTATTTGAGGTCTAGGCTTTCATGGTTCGCCCGTTCTACATTGGCACCCAATTGTCGTAGCGAGCTATTGGAGATGGGGATGGCGCCCACTCGCAAGCTAAAGTCGTCTTTAATGCCTAGCTGACCATTGCGCGCCACAGGTGTGCCAATAATCGCCACAGCCACGCGGGAATTGTCCAGAAAAGGGAACATCCGGTTTACTTTTTCGACCGCGCGGCGGGCATTGGCATCGATGCGCTCAACTTTGTCCAAGTTGATTACGGCCGCTAATTCAATGCCGTTGGGTGTGATCGACGCATTAACGGCGTCGCTTACGGCGAGCACTTTGCGGCCGTCTGGATCCGCCTGCAAACTTGCCAACACCAATGCGTTAAATTCGGCATCATTCAGGCGTAAACGACCCGCAAGTACTTCAGCCAATTTGCCACCCAAGAAACCGCTCGCGCCTGAGCGCGCCACTTCTTTGTCTAGCTGCTCGATGATACGAGTTTGCTGATCAACATTATCGTCGTACCAAGCAGGTAATGATTGCGCGGAATACCAAACGCCACCCGCGACTACAATTGCTAGTAAAAACAGAATGCCAAAGAAACGTAGCATGGAAGCCCCGCGATTAGTTGTTTAAAAGCTTAAACACCACATTAAGTGATGCGGATACTTTTTGCGAGCCCAAGTGTTCGTCTGGGCCGCGGTCGCTGGCGCTCGCCATCTCCATCATGACCTTGCCGGAGCGCTCCTGTGCGAAAGGCACACTGGAGTGATGAGCTTCAACGGTTTTCACCTCGCCCAATTTACGCCCAAATTGCTTGGCGATAAATTCTGCTCGCCGTTTTGCATCAGCCGCCGCTTTGGCGGTGGCTTCTTCGATCACGGCTGAAGGATTTTGCAAACCGCGCGCGATGGAGTTAATTTCAATTTGCGCCGCGTTGGCCAGCGCTTCGAGTAGGGTTGGCAGCTTATCGAGGTCGTTGAGTTCAAATTGCAGGCTTCGAGAAACACGATAACCCGTCTGGTAGCGCTTGCTTTCGCCATCCAAGGTCCGCCATTCGTAAACGGGGTTCATATTAAGCTGCACTAAGGTCAGGTCGTCAGTCGATAAGTTCTGCTTGTTAAGTAAGTCAAGTAAACCCTGATAGTGACTGTCGGCTTGGCTCTTGGCCGTCGCCATTTGTTTGGCTTCGGCGCTAATGTCTAAGTACAGCGTAGCTTGGTCTGACTTCGCTTCCACTTCGCCCAAGCCCGATACCGATATTGTATCAACCGACAAGTCCGTAATGGGGTGCGTTTGGCTACAGGCCGTTTGCAGCGCTAGTAATAGCGTAATAAAGAGAAGTGTTCTAAACATTTGGTTTACCTCGGAATAAATTCTTGGCTGATTATGCCATTGTTTGCGGCATGGCTAGATAGACTACGGTCACAACGGTAATAAAAATAAATGTAAGCAGTCCCCAAAATATACCTAAGCCCACCTTGCCATAGGCTTAACAACCACCGCCATTTTATTCTTTTAATCAGGTTCTTTGGATTCTTGTGGTCTCGCTATCCTAACTTTGTGACCTTCGATATAAGCACGCGCATCGTGCAACATTTTTAGCGCTACGATGAGTGCCAGCAACCACACGGGCGAGTTAAAGTAGTTCAGTAAAAAGGCCCCGCCGAGCAGACCGGCGTGAAGCGCGATTACATGTTTATAGGGCTCCGACATGAGCTTGCCAACGTCTTTATTAAAAACCTCGCCGCGCAAGATAAATTGCTCGATAAACGCAACCAAGTGACTCAACAGTAATCCCGCAATGCCTAACCAAATTACAGGCGTGTGCATGTGTATAAAGCTCACTAATATGGCGACACCCTCGGCGACTAGGTCCAGAAGACCTGGAAACTCGCGACCAAACACGTCTTCGGGTGCAATCGACTCAAACCCTAGAATGCTCCACAAAAACAGGCCGTGGCCTGTCCAGAACAAGCCATAGTGGATTATAAAAAATACGGCGAGAAACAGTTTTGCCCATTCGCTACGGTATACCACTACGGTCACCATCTTGAGCACATTAAAGGCGCCGATAATTAAATTCTCAATCCAAAACAGTGCGAGCACGAGTACCGCATTCCATCCGTAAAAAATAACGCCGATCAACGGTATTAGGTTGGCGAGGATGAGTACTAAGCCAGATGCTCGGATAAAAGTCATAGTCGCGACCAATGCTTATTGTTTGATAGGGGTCTTTTTACCTTGCTTATCAATGCACACGAAGCTGATGTCGTTCTCAAACAAAACCGTTTCCGAATCGGTGTTGTAGCGTGCCCCATACACTTTCACTCCGTAGGTCACCGAGGTAGTGCCTACCCGGGTCTTAGTGCATTCAAAGCGCAGGATCTGACCTTCGCGAATCGAATGCCTGAATTCCACATTGTTTAAGCCAATTGTGACAAAGTGCTGTCCGGGAAAATCTAAACTGACGCGAATGTAGGCAATCTCATCCACCCATTTAAGCAGCGCACCACCAAATAGGGAGCCATAATCGTTGAGGTCGGCGGGTAGAACAATTTTGTAATGTTGCATGGCTGTGGGCTCGCTAGTGGTGCGTCAGGAATACTCGCAACTTACCACGACTTGTACTGTAAGTTGCTAATGCGCCCCACAATTTTGTACGGGGTTACCCCTTTCATGCAAATCGTGTCGCGCATTGCGAACTACATGCACCGCTATAACCCAGTTAAATATACAATAAGCCATTATTAGGATGAGCATAGGGGTCGACACCGGAAGTTGTTATGGACCCCGCAACGGTAAAGAATCTTGTAAATGAAACGTATACCCTCAGAAATTAAGCTGTTACAAACCTCGCGGATTCTGCAGGTAACCTTTGATGAGCAAACATTTAAGTTGCCTTGTGAATATCTGCGGGTACACTCCCCATCCGCCGAAGTGCAAGGCCATGGGCCAGGCCAAGAGGTTTTGCAAAAGGGCAAGGAACAGGTCAACATCGTTGCCATCGAGCCAATAGGCCACTATGCTGTACGCCTTATTTTTGATGACTCGCATAACTCCGGCTTGTACTCTTGGGAGTTGCTGTACGACTTAGGCATCAACCGCGTGCAGCGTTGGCAACGCTATTTACAGCGACTCGCTGAGGCGCAGCATTTACGCATATCGCAAGACAGCGACCAATATTTAGTTTGAGCGGCTTGGCCCTCTTTACGTGATTATGAGCAATTCAACCAAAACGCATTTTGGCTTTAAAGAAGTTAATGTAGATGAAAAGCAATCGCTCGTGGGCGATGTGTTTCATTCGGTGGCACAAAACTACGACCTAATGAACGACGCTATGTCGCTCGGCGTACATCGAGCCTGGAAGTGGTTTACGGTGGCGCAGAGTGATGTGGGCGCAGGCGATCAGGTATTAGACCTCGCGTCTGGCTCGGGCGACCTTGCCATTAAATTTGCCAAAAAAGTCGGCCCCGAAGGTCATGTGTTCGTGACCGATATCAATGAGTCGATGCTTGCTGAAGGTCGGCGCCGTTTGACCGACGCTGGCATTGTTGCCAATGTGGACTACAAGATCGTTAACGCTGAGCAGTTGCCCTTTGCCGACAATCAGTTTGACTGCATTTCAATTAGTTTTGGCTTGCGCAATGTCACGCACAAAGACACGGCCTTAAAAGAAATGGTGCGTTGCTTAAAACCTGGTGGTCGCGTACTAGTGTTGGAGTTCTCGCAGCCCACGAACAGCACATTCCGTTCGGTTTACGATGCGTACTCGTTTAACGTTATTCCCAAACTAGGCGAGTTGTTGGCGCGCGACCGCGAGAGCTATCAATATTTGGTGGAGTCGATTCGCAAACACCCGAACCAAGAAGACCTAAAAGCGATGATGTTAGAAGCCGGCTTTGATCGAGTACGCTATCACAATCTAACCGGCGGTATTGTGGCGCTGCACATAGGTTATAAGTACTAATGTTGTTAGACCTCGTTGAACTGTTTAGTAACCGTACTCTGGCGTACGACGCAGCCACGCAAACTCGTTTGGAGCGTTTGCGCGGCAAAACGATGCTGCTAACGGTGAAGCCAATGAATCAGTCGTTGGCCGTTACACCGCAGAAAGAAGGGCTGGAATTTTCGCCCACGATTCCCTCGACGGTGGACGTAACGCTACGAGTAACGCTGGGCGCGTTATTAAAAATTAGCCGCGATGGATTTGAAAACGCCGAACTCGCACCGGGCGAACTCGAAATAGTGGGTGACCCCATTATTGGTCAGCGGTTTGCGATGGTGCTAGCAGAGTTAAATATTGATTGGGACTCGTTACTGCGAGATCAATTTGGCGAAGCACCTGCGCAAGTCATTCAATTTGCAGCAGGCCAGGCGCGAGACTTTTTCGGCACTACCCGTGCCCATTTAAAACAGTTTACGAGCCGTTTGCTCACGCAAGACTTAGGCTTGGTAGCAAAACGAGAGGAGGTGGACGAAGTGCTCGATCAAATTGATGATCTGCGTGCCGATAGCGACCGGCTTATGACACGCATCGACCGCGTGCGACGTAAACTCGATATGGCTGCCGCGCTATAGGGCGGCCACCCTTATCCCGAATATGTCTACCACGCTAAAGTCGGATAACAGCCATGAGCCAAAGGACAGCCTTGAGCCGAGTAACAGCCTTGAGCCAAACAGCAGCCTTGAGCCACCTAAAGAGCTCACCTCTAACCGACTAGCTCCCCCCAAACCAAAGTTGGCGCGAATGTTGGAAGTGCGCCGAGTTTTCCAGCGCTACGATCTGCTTTCTTTGCTCGACGACTTAGACCTACCGCGCGGGGCACGCTTCGCAGCTCGGTTAAGTCTAGGTAGGGGTCGCGTGAACGATCTGCCTCGCGGGTTGCGCTTACGACGCGCCTTAGAAGACTTAGGTCCCGTATTTGTAAAGCTCGGTCAGGCTTTGTCAACGCGTCCCGATCTTTTGCCTGCCGATATCGCCACGGAGCTTGCCAAACTTCAGGATGAAGTGCCACCGTTTAATGCTGAACACGCGCTACACATCATTAAGGCAGCCTATGGCGACGAGCTTGACAAAATTTTTTCGTACATCGACCCCAAGCCATTAGCGTCAGCGTCGGTGGCGCAAGTACACGCCGCCACCTTGCAACCGGGGCTAGCGATTGCGGGACAAGCGCGTAATGTGTCTTCCGCAGAGTCAACAGGCACGGCCACCCGCACATCCCCTGAAGCGCACAACAACGTGGTGATTAAAGTCTTGCGTCCGGGCATTGAAGCCACGGTGCGAAGCGACCTACAAGTTATGCACTTTATGGCCAAGTTGTTGCAAAAATATTGGTCGCGCGGCCGCCAGTTTCGCCCTCAAGAAGTGGTGCAAGAATACGAACACACCATATTGGGTGAGCTCGATTTGCGTGTTGAAGCTGCGCACGGTGCGCGCATGGGGGCCAATTTTGAAGAACAAGACATTATCTACGTGCCGCGTATCTACTGGGATTACACGCACCGCAATGTGTTGGTTATGGAACGCATATACGGTATGTCAATGCGCAACCTTGCGCACATCCGTGCTGCCGGCGTAGATTTGCAAAAGTTAGCTGCCGATGGCGTAAATGTGTTTTTTAAGCAGGCATTTGAAGATAACTTTTTTCATGCCGACATGCATTCGGGCAATATTTTTGTATCGGAAGAGGGCAAATGGATTGCCATTGATTTTGGCATTATGGGCACTTTATCAAACGCCGATAAGCACTATTTAGCCGAAATCCTGTTGGGCTTTTTTAATCGCGATTACGCCCGTATCACACGGGCACACTTTCGTTCAGGATGGATACCAGCCGACACCAAGCCTGAGGAATTCGAATTGGCGATACGCGTGGTATGCGAGCCCATTTTTGCCAAGCCGCTCAGCGAAATATCGTTCGGTAAAGTGTTAATGGAGCTCTTTAAAACCGTGCGTCGCTTCGAGATGCCTGTACAGCCGCAGCTCGTGTTGCTCTACAAAACCTTGCTTAATATCGAGGGCCTCGGTCGTCAGCTCTATCCAGATCTTAATTTATGGGACACGGCCAAACCATTTTTAGAAAAATGGATGAAAGAGCAGTTGTCGCCCAAAGCGCTGCTCGACGACCTAGTTACGCATTGGCCGTATTTGCGGCAAGAGCTGTTAAGTAAAGCCGAGCAATTTCGCGCCAACGCGGCGAGTAGCTCAACTGCACTTGATG
>CAYGNS010000024.1:0-11188 GCA_964351295.1 uncultured Gammaproteobacteria bacterium | reverse complement strand
GGACGGCTTAGCTAAACTGATCTGCATCACACCGAGCGCTGCGTTATTATGATGGTATGGATTCAACATCATTCGACCACAAAATCTACACTGGCACCGCGGTTGCGCAAATCGACCGGCTCGCAATCGAGCGGTTTGGCACGCCAAGCTACTCGCTCATGTGCGAAGCTGGCGCGGCGGCATTTGCGTTGCTGCAGTGGGAGTACGCACACTGCGCTTATCTATTAGTGATGTGCGGCACGGGCAATAATGGTGGAGATGGTTATGTATTGGCCAAGCTTGCTCTGAAGCAGGGCTTGCGCGTGCAAGTATTGGCGCATGCGCCGCCGCGCACAAACGACGCCCAGCGCGCCCAAAATGAATACCTTGATATCGGTGGTATAGTCTTAGCCGAACCACCTACCACGCTGCCTGCAAATGCGCTAATAGTGGATGCACTGTTAGGCACCGGCATTAACGATGCACCGCGTGCGCCGTTGGCCGAATTCATTAAGTGGGCAAATCAGCAGAACTGTGCGCGCTTAGCGATTGATATACCAAGCGGAATCGATAGCGATACAGGGCACGTTTGGAGCACGGCGTTTCGGGCCCATACAACGCAAACCTATATCGCGCTTAAACTCGGCTTGCTAACGGGCCCTGCGGCTAACTACGCCGGCAACATTCATCTGCACCCACTTACACTGCCTGCCCAAGCAAGAGAAGAGGTGGATGCTTGCGCGACTGCTTTGCGTGTGCCCCAAGTAGCTAAGCGTGCGCCCGATAGCCACAAAGGTACGTTCGGACATGCGGCGGTAGTCGGTGGTTCGTCAGGGATGTTGGGTGCCGGCATATTGTGCAGCGAAGCCGCACTACGCAGTGGCTGCGGTAAGGTGCATTTAATAAGCGACCACCCGCAGGTTGAGTTAGCCACCGTCGCACGCCCCGAGATCATGACGGCTACGCGCGACAATGCCAACGCCATAATCGCGCAGGCCTCAGCTCTTGCGATTGGTCCAGGATTAGGGAAAACTGACTACGCTCAGGAATGCTTCCAGCACGTAATCAACCTAAACAAACCCACGGTAATCGACGCCGACGCGCTGTACTTATTGCGCGAGTATTTAGCGCCCGACTTACCTCCGTTTAACCCCAAAGCGAGCGATTCGCAGTTACCACCCACCGCGGCGCTACCCACGCAACTGATCGTAACGCCGCATCCGGGTGAGGCCGCTTACTTACTCAACACCACCACCCAACAAATTCAAAGCAACCGGCTTGCGGCGGCCACGCGTATTGCTGAACTCTACCAAGCGGTGTGCGTACTTAAAGGCCATGGCACGTTAATATGTAGCGCAGGCACGACTGCGCAATTGTGTCGATTGGGCAATGCGGGCATGGCAACAGCCGGCAGTGGCGACGTGCTCACCGGCATTTTAGTAAGCCTGCTCGCGCAAGGTTGGTGCGCGCCTGAGGCGGCGCAGCTCGGCGTATGGTTGCACAGTCGCGCAGCGGATATCGTCATTCAAAGTCAACATCCTGCAAGCTTAATCGCCAGCGATATCAGCAACAATCTTTTTGCAGCGTGGCGCGAAATTGCTTAGTTTTGCCCCAGAATTAAGTTAACGTAAAATCCAGCACTTTCAGCCACTTACTCGATACCAACGACTGTTACCTATAAGTTCATGCAGCTTTCCATCATTCTTAATTTTTATAATATGCGTCGCGAGGCCGACCGCACGCTATATTCATTAACTCGCGAATATCAGCAAGGTGTGGCCGACTTTGACTATGAAGTAATTTGTTTGGATCATGGCTCAAGTACACCCCTAGACACGTCCAACGATGTATTTAAGCAACCCAACTTTCACTATTCGTATATTCAAACAAAGTCGCCGTCGCCGTGTAAGGCCCTCAATAATGCGGTGCAAAATTGCGACGGCGACTATGTAATGGTTTGCATCGATGGAGCGCGAGTTTTTTCGCCAGGGCTTATTGCGAAGTCGATGCAGGCGGCACAATTTTTCAACAACCCCTTCGTATTTACCCTCAATGCGCACCTCGGCAGTGAGCCCCAATTCAAGGCAATCGCCAAAGGCTATAATCAGCAGTTGGAGGATCAACTCTTAAGCGAGTCCAGCTGGCAACAAGACGGGTATGAGCTCTTTAATATTGCATGCTTAGGCGGTTCTGCTATGCAGGCTTTAGATGCTTTACCTGCCGAATCAAATACACCTTTACTAAAACGTCAGGTGTATCTTGAGCGTGGTGGCTATAACCCTAAATTCGTTAGTCCAGGCGGAGGTTTGAGCAACTTAGAGTTCTTTAAGCGGATGGTCGAGCATCCAAGCATCACACCCGTACTCATTGTCGGTGAGGCCAGTTTCCATCAGTTTCACGGTGGCACTATCACAGGCGCCACGGGAGAGACTAGAGTTAATAGGTTTGCCGAGATGCGCCGCGAATACGAACATATAATCGGCACGCCCTACGCGCGCAGCTCCGCTAGAATGCAGTTGTACGGCACTGGGTCAGCGGCCTGGAACAACCTGCTAAGCAGCCCCCGTTGATCTCAACCTAAGGCTCGCCATCCACATTAGCCTTTAAATCGAGTATTCCATGCCCCACTATATTGAAGATTCTCTGGAACGACCCGTAAGTGAATTACTAGACGTAATCCAGCAACGGATTATGCTGCATACTACTTATTTCGGCGTCCGCACTCACAAAAACCCTTTAGATGTTTGGGTTTATCAAGAAATAATTCATGCGCTTAAGCCAAGTGTAATAATTGAGATAGGCAACAAGTTCGGTGGCAGCACACTGGCGCTCGCGCATATGTTGGATGTGTTAAACACCGGGCAAGTGATCGCTGTTGATATTGACCACTCTCGGTTGCATGAGTCCGTACTCGCGCATCCGCGCATAACATTTATCGAATCGCCCGCACTCGATGCCTTTGCGCAAGTACAAGCCATGCTGTCGCCGCGAGACACGGTACTCGTGATTGAAGACAGCTCGCACACCTATGATCATACGCTCGCAGTGCTGCGCAAGTATTCAACACTGGTAACGCAAGATAGCTATCTAATTGTGGAAGACAGCATTTGCCATCACGGTGTAAACGTTGGCCCGAGCCCAGGCCCTTACGAGGCGATCGAAACATTTTGCGCCGAAACCTCGAGTTTTATGATTGAGCGTGCCCGCGAAGATTTTTGGGTGACATGGAATCCCAAGGGATTTCTTAAAAGAATTAGCTAAGGAGCACTTATGCACCCGAGTTCGATGGAAAATATGTACAAATGCTATCAACGTTACGTTGATGTGCATCCAGACTCTAGCTCCCCCTTGTCGGTAGTCGACATTGGCGGAGTAGACATAAATGGCAGCTACCGCGAAATATTCTCTGCTGAAGTGTTTGCATACCGTTCGGCCGACACGGACCCTGAGCAACCCGCCGACATCCTATTACCCAGCAACTATCAACTGCCGTTGGAATCGAACAGCGTTGACTTTGTGCTCTGTGGACAAACACTTGAGCACTGCGAGTTTTTCTGGCTATTGTTTGATGAAATGATGCGCATATTGCGCCCTACTGGAATGCTGTTCTTGATCGTGCCCTCCGCCGGCCCGATCCATCGCTTTCCCGTGGATTGCTATCGTTTTTACCCAGATTCTCTGCGCGCCATGGCTAAACACAGCCAGTGCCATCTAATTGACCATTGGCGCGACACCCGAGGACCATGGCAAGACTTAGTGGGAGTATTTAGTAAGACAGCCATGCCCGCGTTCAGCCCCACTCGAACCCTAACGAGCAAGCGCTTTAGCAGCGAATACGAACAACGCCAAGGCCTTACGCAAAGCTGGCAACCACAAGAAGTGATTAACACGCAGGACTCATCACAAGACCGAGTTGCGGGCGCAGAAAACTATATTGAAACGCTGCAACGTATCCATCGTGACCTTAAACCACAACTCTATTTAGAAATTGGGGTGCGCTTGGGTAAGAGCCTGCAACTGGCAAAATGCGCGGCGATTGGTATCGATCCTCTACCAGAGCTGACCACACCGCTAGACCCTAACAGTCGCCTGTTTACGATGACCTCGGATGACTTTTTTGAATTTTCAGCCGCTGAGGTTTTAGGGCAGGGCACCGTAGACTTGGCGTTTATCGATGGCCTACATATCTTTGAATTTGTGCTGCGCGATTTTCTCAATGTTGAAAAATACGCTACCCCCAGTTCCGTAATCATCATAGACGACGTATTGCCGAATTCGCCCGAGCAAGCAGCGCGCGTTCGTCAGTCCCGAGTGTGGACTGGTGATGTATGGAAGATAAGCGTGATTCTAAAAAAATATCGGCCAGATCTCACGCTCACTTTGCTCGACACCCACCCAACAGGCTTGTTGGTAGTGCTCGGCTTAGACCCAAGCAATCGCGTAATCGAAGCCAACTACAATCAAATTGTGAGGTTTTCGTCCACACTGCAAATCGAGGACTTCGCCGCTGAGGTTCTGAGCAGAACCAACGCTCTCGATCCCAGAGCCTTTTCGCTGTTGTCGAGCTAAAGGCCAAAAAGAAACAGCCACGGAGTGCGTGGCTGTTTCTTTGCTCAACTTGGCCATGTACTGTAATCACTCACAGCCATTGGCAATCAAACTTTTACTTTGCTTCAATTTTGCCTAAGCGTTCTTGCAACTCTGCAATCACTTTCTCTTGTTGCAATGTGTACAACGTAAGCTCTTCAACTTTCTCCAACAAGGTCATCTGTAATTGGCTCATATTCACATGGCCTTTCTCCTTAACCTGTGCCGCCGAAGGCACGTTCGGCAAGTGACCATTAGACTCAATAAAGTCGCTCAACTGGTCTAGAGGCATTAATTTATAGTCGTCCTCAAACACATAATCGGGAACGACCGTGGTGCCGCCAGAGTTAATATCGCCTAACACGGTTAAATCTCCAGTATTACTTAAGCGAAATTCTATGCCGGGCGTCGTTGGAGTAATAATCCTAAAATCACCACCTAAGTTCGCAAAAGCCCAGTTCTGGCCCGTGCTAGAGTTAACCAACGACATTGTTACATCGCCCGCATTCGTCCAACTCGACAACTCTCTCGCAGCAACAGTGCCACTGGCTTCCTCAACAAATATTTTGGCCGTGCCATCAGTGCGACGCACATGCAAGGGGCTGGAAGCTGATTGAACACCTATGCCCACATTACCAGAGGCTGTTACATCAATCGCACTGGTTGGAGCACCGGGTCGAATCCGAAATGGCAAACGCGACCCATTTGTAACATCCCGAATGAAAAAATTCGCCTCATTGGCAGCCATATCCCAAGTTTGTGGGGTAAATCCGCTAGAGCCATCTTGCTCTAGTCGCAATGAAGGCGTATTACCGTCAGCTACATGCAATTGAAGAACAGGTGCAGACGTGCCTACACCCACTCTGCCGCCATCGTCTACATACAGCGAATTACTCGGTGCATTTCCTTCTATCGTAAAAGGTATTTTGCCTGCTGTGATGTCCTCAATCGAAAAGCGATTTTGACCGCCATTCGCTGAATCATTGGCCGTGAGTTGCCAATCGGTGCTCGGAAAACTACCAGAATTACTAGTATCATCAAACCGGATGCGAAGATTATTTTCTTTGAGCCGTATGGTGTCGAATCCAAACGCTTCGTTATTAACACAATCCATACCGACACACGCGCTACCGTCTACGATCAAGTCATCGGCGATCACTTGATCAGCCTGCGCCGTACCCATCAAGCAGGTGCTAGCAAAAACTAGGGCAATGGGAAGTCTTTTATTTATGTTCATTCTTTTCTCCAGTTACTATAACTGATTCAGTATTCTGTTTTTCCAGCTTGTTTGAGGGGCTCGTGGGTTTTAAACAGCCAATGACCTTTAACTCAATTTCAAAAATTAGCCGCTTATGCCAACTGGCTATACGCCTACGTCACACCCCTCCTCAACTTTGCAACCTTACGGCTGCCCCATACCCATACTTAGATGCGCCTCATAGTACGCTCTCTAAACCTAGATGTCATTTTTTGGAGGCCAACTATTCACACATATTACACGCAAATTCGAGCTTGTGTACGAGTCTTAGCCGTCCGTGTCGTCTCGGCTCGCGCCTGAATCGGCTGGCAGTACCACACCATTGCGCACTACAAACCCACCAGATTGGCGATTTTTCTTTAATTCCTCTTCACTGGGGTAGTAACCACTCGCTCGCAGATCCTCCACTACCTCTCGCTCTGTTGCGATATCACCCGATTCACGGGCTGCTTGCATTTGCTCTAAAGCGTAGGGGTCGATGCTCGGCGTAACCACACTCTCCCATCGATACGCGCCGTCGGGTAAGTTTTGATTAAGGGCAATCGCTTCACTAGCCCCAAAGTTGTGCTCATGCCGCTTGCCATCAGGGCCAATTAAGGTAACCGAGGCTTGCTCATACGCTAACTCAGCGGGGGGAGTCCATTCAACGTATCCAACACTGCCTTCGCGCAGGGTAAGGGCGTTGGTATGCTCAGCATCGTACGCATCACTCGTATAGTCGTCTTGCGGCACGTTTTCGTCTTCTGGGTCTGCAAACTCGCCCGCATTTTGCCGCTGTCTCGCTCGCTCTGCCGCAACCTCCCGAGCGTATTGAGCATCGTCGGCCGCATAATAGTCGGCTTCCGCATCAGCCGACCCATGTTGGGCCGCTACCGAAGCCGCAGGCGGTTGGTTGGCCGAACTTACTGCGGGATCATCATCCGAACAAGCACTGAGCGCAGTTAAGGCCAACAATGTCAGCAGTGTTTTAGGGTAATTGATTAGTTTCATAATGGTCTGTCCATGCAAAAGTTAGATACCCTAATTGAATCGTGTTTGTCTAAATAGCCCAAAACATCAGTGGCCGAATATAGTCCTCCCTCAGTGTATAACGCGCAATTCGGAAGTCCACACTATTTGCGCACGCCTGTCTGACTAAAGCTCTTCGCGGGGGATTCGATGATATTGCCCTGCTTTGGGTTGTTCCAGCGTCGAGACCTTGCCATCCGGCCAAATCACTCTAATCGCATCAATGTCGGCACTTGCGCCCAACCCGAAATCCACGTTGTTAGAGTGCTGCGACGAAAACGAGTCGCCGGTTACGATACGGGTAATTTGCTTTTTATCGGGGGTTATTAATTCCACTTGCGCGCCAATGGCACTGCTGTGTTTGTCAGTAGGTAATTGAACACCCACCCAGTTGCCCGCCTCTGGCAGTATGTTTCGGTAAACATGAAGCTTGTAGATGGCCGACGTGAACTCTTGGGCCTGATGCTCTACCACTAACAAGTCTGGTCGCCCATCCAGATCAATATCTTCGCTGACCACTGCACGCGCATCGTACTCAAACGCCACGCCCATTAGATAGGCGATATTGATGTACTCGCCATTATGTTTAAGGTAGAGAATTTTGTGCTCGTAGCCATTCCAAGATATCTTGGCCTCGCGTAGCGGTGTTGATTCGGCCTGGAACAACATATCTCTGGCCACGTCAGCCTCGCCTTCTTCATAAATATCGTGTCGCCAGAACGTGGTGCAATAGTCCTGAGTACTTTCGCCACTAAAATGTCCGTTGGCCACAAAAATATCCTTGTCGCCATCGTTGTCAAAGTCGAAAGTACTAGTACCCCAAGACCAGCCTGTACGCGCCACTTGATCATTATTGGGCGCTTTAACAAAGCCATCGCCGCGCCGTAAAAACATGCGATTACCGTAGCCCATCGCTTGACGCATTTCGGTATGCTTTTGTAAATCTTCACGTCCCAGACCCATGTGTTCTAAGCGACGAGCCGTTGTCGAGCTCATACCAATCACGTAAAAGTCCAGCAGGCCATCGTCATCAAAGTCATCAAAGGTGTGGCCCATACCAAAGAAATGTCGGTCTAAACCAAAATCATCCGTTACGTCGGTAAATTTGCCTTTGCCGTCGTTTATATAGAGATCAAATCCTGCGTAGTCGCTGACCACAATCAAATCCATGTCGCGGTCGCCGTCGAGATCCACAAACGAACTACTGTATGAACGACGATTGCGCTTTTCAGCTAATCCTGACTTTTCGGTGATATCGGTAAATTTACCGTTGCCGTCATTGCGCAGCATAATGGCAGGGTAGCCATCGTTCGCATCAAAATATGGCGTTGGCATTTGGCCTTGGCTGTAGGCAAACTTGTAATTGGCAATGTGTACGTCAAGGTCACCATCGCCATCAATATCACCCGCCGTAAAGGTTTTTGGTAGCGCCAAGTGAAAATCTGATATTTTGGTGGGCTCACCTTTAAACTCACCCTTGGCATTGCCCTTAAAGAGCATCGCGAAATTACGATTATCGACCGCGATAATGTCGGCGTAGCCATCGCCGGTAAAATCAGCAACCACGCCACCATCGTAAATGGGGCGCGCCACGTCAAACAAAGGCTCGGCCACCAATGCGCCGCCACCTTTATTACGCAAGACAATATTCTGACCACCAACAATAATTTCTGATTTACCATCGTTGTCTAAGTCTTGTACTAGCAATGGATGGATCAAAGGTCGATTGTCGGTACCAGCCACCGTAAACACTTCCTCGAAGGCAGGAGCCTTTTCACGCTCCATAATTTTAAGCTCCAACACCTCAATATTTTCGGGCTCAATATTAACGTCTGCCGCTACTTGCACTTTCCATTCAACGTCCAACATGCCCTTGAACGTAAGCCGATGTGCAGGTTGGGCGCGCGCAATGTGTAGTTCAAAACTCACTTCTGAGCGTGCCGCAGACTTACCACTCGGTGGGGTAAACCGTGCGTGATGCCACTCGCTTTGCTCTAATACATAACCGTCGGCTAAAGCGCTGGCAATAAATTGTCGCCATTCGGCGTTACTCCATCGTTCGCCCCCTGGGCCCGCAAACTGATAACGCGCAATCTGCAGTTGCAACGCCTCACTACTCTTGTGCGCAGGCAACTGCAGATACGTAAAAGGAAACTCTGCCAATACCGCAAACTTATTTTGCGCGGCTAGCAGGTCGTCCCATAACTTAGTAATCCGCGCTTCATATTGTTGCGCGATAACCTCCGGCCCCCAAATAAGCTGGTCGAGCTTACGGCGTGTCTCGATCAATTCAATCGCTTCATCGCGGTTTTCAAGCAGTTCTTGCTCACTCGGGCCAGCGATTTGCGCTAGCGCCTTTGGAGCAAACGCAACACTGGTAGTCAGGATAAAACTAAGGATTAACAGAAATTTTTTCATGTTCTTTTTAACTATTCGTTTGAGTGAACCTGCAAGTATTAGAGACCATCAATATATAGAAATCAACTAACGGGCACTGTAGCCTAAGCCCAAAACCCCGAAACTTAAGATAAACGGGGTAGTCTTTCGAATTCAACCCCAGCACACCAAAGGCTGTGATAATGTGGATATGACTCAATACACGCATCTATTGCAGTCGCTCTCGTGAATCCGTAACCGTCGCATCACATCGTTTTTATGCTATGAAAATTCTTTATCTCGCCAGTCTCTTCGTCTTGTTTACAGTAACTGGTAATTCAAATCTGCGCGCTGGCTCGTCAGCCGACTTGCAAGCGGCGTATCAGCAAAAGCAAGGAACCTATCCTTTGCGCACCCGCCACCTTGATCCACAAGGCGGACCGCTGTACACCAATCGTTTGATTCACGAAAGCTCCCTCTATTTATTGCAACACGCACACAACCCAATCGACTGGTGGAGCTGGGGCGACTCCGCACTGGCGGCCGCGGCTAAAGCCGACAAGCCGATTTTGTTGTCGATTGGCTACTCGTCCTGTCACTGGTGCCATGTGATGGAAAGAGAGTCTTTTGAGAACCTTGAGATTGCCGAATACATCAACGAAAACTTTATTGCGATTAAAGTAGATCGCGAACAACACCCCGACGTGGACGAACTGTATATGACCGCTGTTCAACGTTTGAGCGGTAGCGCGGGTTGGCCCTTAACGGCGGTTCTTACCCCCACTGGGCAACCGTTTTTTGGCGGCACGTATTTCGCGCCTCAGCAGTTTAGATCATTGCTCGAGCGCATTAGCAGCACTTGGCAAAACCAGCGCAGCGCAGTCGTTGAGCAAGCCGAGCGAGTGCATGCGGCAATTCAAGCGAGCAATCAACGTACCGCGAAAAGTTTTCAGCTTGATCAGCCCACCATAGAAGATACATTGAGCAATATTAGTACGGACTTAAGCGCACCTTCGGCACCGTCTGCAGGTAGTACCTTTCCACGCGAACCCGAGGTACTGGCGCTGCTGGAACAGGCCTTGCTTAAAGGTGATCAAGCGTTAGACGCGTCCCTGTTCGCTCGCCTTACAGCAATCGCAAATAGCGGCTTGCACGACCAAATTGGTGGCGGCTTTCATCGCTACAGCGTAGACCCCCAATGGCAGATACCGCATTTTGAAAAAATGCTCTACAACCAAGCGCAAATGGCCGAAGTCTATTTGCGTGCGTGGGCATTGACCGGGGAACAGCGCTATCGAGACGTTGGTATTGCCACTCTCGACTTTATAATGAGTGATCTGCAAAACCCCAAAGGCGGCTTTTACTCTGCGGTTGATGCGCAAAGCGAGCATCGAGAAGGAGCTTACTACACTTGGGGGATTGATCAACTTGTGGAGGCACTGAGCGAAGCGCAACTATCCGTTGCGGCAGACCTTTATGGGCTAACACCGGGCGGTAATTTTAATGGCACTCATGTGCTGCAATATAAGCCGAGCGCAACAAGCCCTGCGCAAGCGCGCACAATCCAGCAGACTCTAAAGGCGGCGCGCGCGCATCGCGAGGCACCAATAACCGACACCAAAATCATTACCGCTTGGAACGCCTTAGCCATTCAGGCGCTGGTGTCAGGCAGTGCAATCATTGGCCAAGACGATTGGCGCGACGCAGCCGTGCGTGCCGCTGAACGTCTGTGGGCTGAGGCTTGGCAAGCTGACCAGCAGACGCTTTTACGCACCCTGTCAAACGATTCAGTTGCGACGTCAGGCGTTTTACAGGACTACGCGCACTTAGGCTTAGCCATGATCGCGTTGTACGACACCACCGCTGATACTCGATGGCTGCAACGCAGCGAACTGTTAGCTAATCAGTTAATGGCACAATTTTACGACACCGAGGCGGGCGCATTTCGAGCCAAATCGAGCAGCGCGAGCACACCCCTGC
>CAYGNS010000023.1:0-11313 GCA_964351295.1 uncultured Gammaproteobacteria bacterium | reverse complement strand
AGTCAGGTTTGCATTAACCTTATTTCTATTCCCCCACCCTGACAAACGTTGTTGCATTCGCTTCATAAACTGTTACTCGGCGTGGCTATGAACACATACCGCTTATCCAGTTGATATTTACAGACGTAGCCTATCGCTAAACCAATTGCACCGCCTAAATACAGCGCATTTTCATTTTCAAACAAAACTGCGAAGGCAATTTCAAAGCCCCAAAAGATGGCCGTCGTAACAACACCGACCAAGGAATACAGCAAAAAGATGCGACTGTCTTCCTGTACCGAATTCGTCTTAAAGCGGAAAATATAACGCTTGTCTAACAAATACTTAGCGACCAACCCTGCCAAAGTGCCAAGCATTAGTGCCACTAAGAGCGCATAACGACTTTCCATGAGCATAAAAGTAAGCTTTTGAGTCGCTAGATTCACCCCAGTCGCAATGCTCGCAAAAAAGGCATATTTAATCGCAAACATACAGCGAATTACGAATAAATTATGAGCACAAAACTCATAATCCACGCTAACAAATTTAGTTGGGTAAAGCGATCACTGAGTAAAATTCCGGTGGGGGACCCACCTCTACCTTTTACGTGCGTAAGCTGCAAGTAACGCATTAGCCCAACCACTACAAAAATGGAGGTGAGATACAGATAGTCTGAACTAAACCGTAAATAGACCTCAGCGCTAGTGGTGAACGTGATGTAGGCCACAATGGTAACGGCGGCCATAATGGCGACTGAACTGTCAAGAAAACTTAAATTGTAGTCGTTACTCACAGGTCGTGATCTAAGCTTAGTTTGCGCTTCTAAAAGCAGATCATCGCGTCGCTTTGCCAGTGCTAAAAACAATGACAACAAAAAAGTCATGATCACGATCCATTTGGACAAAATCATGCCAGTAGCAAAAGCGCCCGCAAATAACCGCAGCACAAACCCTAACGATACGATCACCACATCAACGATCGCCACATGCTTCAAGCCAGCACTGTAGCCAAAATTCAATGCCAAATAGAGTGCCAACAATGGCAGTGCGGGCGGCACCAAAAAATAGGCGATTAGGCCACCAATAAGAATAAGCAGACTCAACAATGTTAATGCGTACTGCACCGGAACTAGTCCCGCTGCAAGTGGCCGCAGGCGTTTTTTGGGGTGCAGTCGATCAAGCTCTAGATCTTGATAGTCATTAAAAATATAAACCGCGCTGGCCAATAGGCTAAAAGCCGTAAATATGTATACGGCTTTGGTTAACAGCGCGATATCGAGCAAGGCGCCACCAAAAAAAAGGGGGGCAAACACAAACAGATTCTTAACCCAATGGTGCGGCCGCAGTAGGCGAAAAGCCGAGACCAAGGTTGTAGGGTGTTGCATACCGGGATTAGGTGACGAATTTAAGAGGCGTTGTAGTGAGTGTTGGGGTGTGAGTTTTATTGCAAAGATGCGGATCGCAACCGAGCCACCTATGGCACAATCTGATGTCGGTTACATCGCCACATAAGAACAGATACTTTACAAGCAAATCTCAATTGATTGCAAGGAGCGGAGCACGAAGCAGCGCAAGTATAATTAGAAAAGCGCTTAAACACGCTCTATGCGCCTTGCCGAAACTCGGCCACTCAAAAAGGCCGTGTGAGGGTAGACCCATTATCGTGCCTGCATTCGAATGCCACCATCCATGCGTACACTCTCGCCGTTCATGTAGTCGTTTTCCACAAGATAAACGCTCAAGTGCGCTATTTCTTCTGGCTTGCCGAGCCGTTGCGGGCCCAGTACGCTGGCTTCAAGTGAGCGATAAACGTTTTCTGGTAGGGAGTCAAACAGGGGGGTATGAATTAGGCCGGGTACAATCGTATTGCAACGAATACCATCGGCCGCCAGGTCGCGAGCAATGGTTAGAGTCATACCAATGACCCCACCTTTCGACGCCGAATAAGCCGCCTGACCGATTTGCCCTTCGTAACCCGCCACAGAGGCCGTGTTGATAATTACGCCTCGGCACCCATCCGCTGTTACCGTTTCTTGCGTAACCATTTGTGCGGCGGCCAGACGCGCTACGTTAAAAGTACCGATTAGGTTCACATTAATAATCTTGGTGAACGTGTCGAGCTTATGCGGAACACCTTTAGATACGGTCTTCTCGCCATGGCCAATACCCGCATAATTATTGCAAATATGAATAGCGCCAAAAGCCGCAACGGTACCCGCAATGGCTTTCTCAACCATCGCTTCATCGCATACATTAACCTCAAAATAAGCGACGTTGTCGGTCCCTAGCTCATCCGCGAGGGCCTGCCCGGCCGCTTCATTCATGTCAAAGATCGCCACTTTCGCGCCGCGCTCCACATACGCACGCACGGTAGCGGCGCCCAAGCCAGAGGCTCCACCGGTTATCACGGCTACTTTTCCTTTTATTTCCATCGAATATTCCTAGCTCAAAATCACGTTTTTAGTTAATGGTATTGACTCACTGAGACTGTAAAGGATCGTCTAGACTCGCTACCGCGGTCCATATTTGCGTCTGACACAAAAAGGCGATGCATCCCTTTACCTCTAACGTTCCATCCGCTTGTCGTTTGAGTCGCGACGCATAAGTCTTGTCCTTGCCAGGGTCATAAATAGTACCGTTGCGCCAGTCCGAACCGGTACGCGCAAAGCCCTGCAACATAGATAGTCCGAGAATCTTCTCGCCAGCCTTGCTGCGTGCCTGCTCCGGCGTCTCACCCTCATTCAATGCGTCTGGATTGAGCCAGACTACCTTTCCGCACACGGAGTCACCACATGGTGCAACCTCAATAACGGAATTGCGCTCTTCGGTTAAAAACAAACCAAAAACATCATGCGGTGATGATGCAAGCGCGGTCGGCCCAGTGGCCCACACTGCCAACGCACATCCGATCCACAGGTACTTATTCTGCATAGTAGTTTCCACCTGTAACTTAAACCCATTAACTTAAAACAAGTTGCGAATAGCGATTTCTGCTGAATTAACTCGGTTGCTTAACCACACGCAGGTAGGGCTTAAGCGTTTTCCAACCTTGTGGGTATTTGAGTTTTGCCTCTGCATCGCTCACGGCTGGCACAATAATTACATCATCGCCATTTTCCCAGTTCACAGGGGTTGCAACTTTGTGCTGAGCCGTTAGCTGCATGGAATCAATTACCCGCAAAATTTCATTAAAATTGCGTCCTGTAGTCATTGGGTAGGTCATCATCAACTTGATATTTTTGTCGGGTCCAATAATAAAGACCGAACGCACGGTCGCATTGGTTAATGCGGTGCGACCTTCTGCAGAGCCGGTTTCATCCGCGGGAAACATGTTGTAGAGCTTCGACACATTCAGATCGGTATCGCCAATCATCGGGAAGTTCACTGCGTGACCCTGAGTTTCCTGAATATCTTTAGCCCACTCCGCGTGATTGTCTACAGCATCAACACTCAAACCAATGACTTTAACATTACGCTTAGCAAACTCCTTTTCGAGTCCCGCGGCATACCCTAGTTCGGTTGTACACACGGGTGTAAAGTCCTTAGGGTGAGAAAATAGTACAGCCCATGAGTCGCCGATCCATTCGTGAAAATCGATAACGCCTTCAGTCGTTTGCGCTTTAAAGTTGGGCGCTTGATCGTTAATTCGTAGTGACATAATAAATCTCCTATTTGCTAAATTAATTTAAGTGTACCCGGTGGCACACCATGCGCGCGTCACGATGACGTTACGGTCTCGTCACTCGTTGCTGCTTTATGCGGCGTTGAACCCTCCCCATGCTGCTGAGCGCGCAAGGTATTCGAGCGCATATCGTCTCCTGAGTGCGACCAACCTGGCGCTAACAACATATACGCGAGTTTCGCTTTAAGCGTGGGCGCGGCGCTAACGTCCCGCCACAGCGCCTGATAATCATGCGTTGCAACATGTAAGGGAGCGTGCGAGGCCAATGGTTTAGTGAGCCCATAGCGAACTTTTTCTTGTGGCAGCTCTTGCGCAAAAGTGCCGAACAGTCGATCCCAAACAATCAATACCCCACCATGATTACGGTCCAAATAGGGAATGTTCGACGCGTGGTGCACTCGATGATGCGATGGCGTGTTAAATACAAACTCAAACCAGCTCGGCAACTTGCGCACCCACTCTACATGCACCCAAAACTGGTAAAACAGATTAATGGCCATCACAGTGAAGATCATCAGCGCATCGAATCCAAGCAGCGGCAGTGGTAACCAGAAAAAATACTTGTGCACCCGCTCGCCAACGCCTTGTCGTAATGCGGTGGCAAAATTCATTTTAACCGCGGAGTGATGCGAGACGTGGCCTGCCCAGAAGAGACGAATTTCGTGGTTGGCCCGATGAAACCAGTAATAAATAAAATCATCCAATAAGAACAGCAAAGCCCAAGCCCACCATTGCCGCCCGATCACGTCTTGCCATGGACTCAAGCTAGCGAGATACATGAAGGCACCAAAGGCAACGAGCTTCGGCACAAGATCCACAATACCCACAAACAACAGCATCCATAAAGATGCCTTCGTGTCCGCTTTTTCAAACAGTTCCAGCCGATATCGATAACTGAGCGCCGCCTCGAGTGCCAGCGCGGTTAAGAAAATGGGCACAAACCAATACACCAAGGTATCTTGGCTCGCTTGCTCTAAAACAGTTTGTATATCCAATTCAGATTCCTACTTCAATTTAGTCGGTCTTTACGGCTCGCCTACGCCAATCACTTGCTCGCCAATCTGCAAATTCTTCCACGGCGAGGGCGGCGTTGCAATGTCGCCTCGCCGTATTGCATCGAGTAAATCCTTGGCTTCGATTTCTACGTTGATGTAACCCACATTGTCGTAAAAGCCAGGAGCGTATTCAACGATTCTCGAAGCATGATAACCACCTTTAGCGTTGGGTGTCAGCAAGACCTGCTCTTCTTCATCGTTGCCATCAAGATCTAGGCTTATGATCACACAAGGAAGCGTGCGGGAGCAAAAGTCTAAATTGGTGCCTACTAATTTATCCAACAAAACATCAAGGTTGAAAGAACTCTCAGAGGGGTACAGCACGAAACTTTCAGCCAAACTTTGGCGCTCAGCCTCAGTCTTACGGTCATGCCTTCGATACACAGAACCATTTGTTTCGATGGCTTCGTCGATACGTGCCAGAGCGAGAGGATCATTGGCAACCGCCGCGCTGCTCGCCAACCCTTCCAGCGCGCGTTTACCTGGCTCGCCTAATCGCGCTAAGTAAGCAAAATCAAAGTCCGCAACCGCTACCTGACCCGCTTCCAGACGCTTGAGTTGACTCGCTATCGACACTTTATCCAAGCTATTCATCGGCGTGATCAGCAGCAGGCAAACAACGGCGACGGTCACTGCCAGAGCGCGATTGATCAACCCAAAACCTTTTTCCCAAGCAGGGCTGCGCTGTAACGAGCTGAGCGCGCAGGCGCCAGTGTAAGCACTTAGCAACACCACCAACACCAGCGCCCATAGTCGGTCCACCGTGAGTCCATATTGCTGAACGCGTAAGCCAACTCCATAAATCGCTAATCCAGCAAGGACTAATAGAGCGAGGGGGATTGCCCTTACAATACGGGTTGCCAAAGCGCCGTACGGCGGCTGCTGTGCATCTTGAAATACTGCGTTAAACAGAAACAACACGATTGCGATAAATAATAAAATCGTACTGCTACCATAACCTTTAGTCCAGATCAGCTCGACGCCCGTAACGGGTAAAAAAAGCACAAAAAGCGTGGCGACCAAGCCCAATACGGGGAGCAGTATTGAAAAAAGCGCTCGCAAAATTCGCTGCACCGCACCAACCGCATTAATTTGCGTACGAAACAAGATTAAGGCGTAACTAAACGCCAACATCATCGCCGGCCACATAATCCAAGGCCGAGCAAACAGCTCGCTGAAAAAACCAATATTGATCACTTCAAACAGAGCGCCCCACAGCATAAGCACACCAAAGGTGATCAGACTAAATAGACTCGCCAGCGTGATGCACAAGAAAACGTGCCAAGAAAAACCAAACATAGACGCATAAGAAGGCCATACCGTGCGCTCATGCAACGCAGCTTTAAACCAAAATAAAACGATAAACCAAAATACCATGCCCGCTATAACGGCTGCACCACCGCCTTCGCGGAATGCGTCTTGGTCATGGGCCAAGCCAAAATAGAAGCCTATGGGAACAAGCACTACAAGCATTGCGCTCAAAGCCAACCAATAGGGTCGCGTAGCCAAAGTCAATCTGAAGCTCAGCGCGAATGCACTAGGAATGAACACCAGCCAAAGCGCAGCAATCGCAATGCTCGCCCCACTGTTTGCGGGCCACCACTGATCTTCAACGCTTAGCTGCAACCAGTACAAGCCAATTCCTTGCGCGGCAGCGACAGCCAGAATAATCCATTGCGCTTTGCTACTGAGCCTTTGCTCGCTAATCGCCAGTTCCATATCAGCCTCCTTTTCATCAATCTTCGGCCTATCTTACCAGTAGCGCCTACTACTTTAGTTGCTTAAAACGAGTATACTTTGGCGCTCCACTTCGCAAATACTCTACGTTATGAAACTCTTTGGCAGCTATACATCCCCTTACGCTCGACATTGCCGAACCGCGCTCTTAGAGTTGGATATTACGTGCGAATTTGTCGATACCGACTACCAAGCCAGTGCGCTCGCGTCGCCCACCATGCGTGTCCCCTTTTTACAGGTAAATGGAATAGTGTATTCCGATTCGAGCAGTATCTTGATGTATCTCTACCAAACTGCGGGGCGAGGTTTTATTGACTCGCCCGCCCAAATGGAGCTCTACACGTTGGCCAATACGGCCATGGACACGACCATTAATCTTTTTTTACTCGAGCGTGACGGATTAGGACCAGCACAAAGTGCGTATTTACAGCGCCAGGCCGATCGCATTAGAGCCAGTCTCACGCAACTAAACAGCCTAGACCTTGCTCAGCAATTACCGCTTACTGTTGCCGAGACGCGCTTAGCCTGCTTTTTAGACTGGGCGCTGTTTCGAAAGCGCATCAATCTAGATGGTCAGGCCAATCTGCAACGGTTTCTAGCGCTGGCCAACACATGGCCGTGTTTCACCGATACGGCACCGCCAAAGTAAGCCAGCGAGGCTTATTCTGACTGCGCCTGAAGTTTGTCGGCCGTTTTAGTACTGAAATCCTCAGCGGAATGCCGTTCGTGTAGTTGTTGCGAGGCTTCACCCCATGCGCGATTGACCATAATCCCACGTTTGACCGCAGGTCTAGCATTGATCTGCTCGGCCCAGCGCACCACATTGGTATAGCTTTTTACATCCAAGAACTCCCCAGCCTCGTACAATAATCCACGCACGAGTGCTCCATACCAAGGCCAAATGGCGATATCAGCAATCGAGTATTGCTCACCGACCATATACTCTTTATCGGCCAAATGGCGATCTAAAACGTCGAGTTGGCGCTTTACTTCCATAGCAAAGCGATCAATCGGATATTCAAACTTGGCCGGCGCGTAGGCATAAAAATGACCAAATCCACCGCCCAAAAAGGGGGCACTACCCATTTGCCAAAAAAGCCAATTAAGCGCCTCAGTGCGCGCTTTATGTTCGGTAGGCAGTAGCTTCGCGAACTTCTCTGCAAGGTACAGTAAGATCGCACCCGATTCAAAGACGCGTATTGCTTGTTCACCGGAATAATCAACGAGCGCCGGTATTTTGGAATTGGGGTTTATTTCAACAAAACCGCTACCAAACTGATCCCCGTTACTAATGTTAATCATATAGGCGTCGTACTCTGCGCCACTGATGCCCAAATCTAATAGCTCTTCAAGCATGACAGTCACTTTGACGCCATTGGGCGTCGCCAAAGAGTACAACTGCAATGAATGCGCCCCACGCGGCAGTGCTTGCTCATGGGTAGCACCAGCAATGGGTCGATTAATTGCCGCAAAACGGCCACCACTTTCTTTATTCCATTGCCAAACTTTCGGGGGTTGATACTCACTCATGTTATGTTCCTAACCTCGCGATTATTGATGTTTACTGCGCTGAGCTCTTCGGCAGTCGCACTATGTTACTGGACATTCTCTTATCTGGCACCGTCGAGCTTGCTCATGCAAGCGATCAAGGCACGGCGTCTTTGACCTAGTTGAAGACCGCCGCACAAACCGTTATATCACGCGTAGTTTGACAAAAAGGGTCAGATAGCATAACAAAGTGCACCCCCTCCGTGTAGGCTAGCCGTAATAGCACCAAGAAGAGCCGAATAAAGAGCCCGACGAACCGTCTGTCTGAAGTCATACGCCGAATTAAACAAAAGGGCGTTCACAATCACGGCGGCCTAGACTTATACTAAAGTACGGCTTCAGACTTTAGAAAAATAACTAAAGTGGCGGAAACTCGTGTAATTAAATTCTTTATTAAGTGAGGTATACATGAACGCTCGATCGCCCATTCACAGACTACGCGGTTTTACGCTGATAGAACTCATGATAACGGTGGCGGTAGTGGGCATAATGGCCGCGATTGCACTGCCCTCTTATCAAAGCTATATGCAAAAAGCTGGCTATGGCGAGGGGGCGGCGCGCTTAGTAGCAATGGGCGATCAAGTTCGCCAATATAAAGCCAAATATGGCCGCTACCCGAACGACAGCCATATCGTTGAGCCACCTGGCGTTGATATGCCCGATTATTGGCAGCAACCTACACCTCTCGGCGGCAGTTGGAACTGGGAAGGGCCCGACCGCTATACTTACGCGGGAATCGCTATTCTCGACCATACAGCAGATGATGAGGAGTTGGCCATGTTTGACGCTGTAATTGATGACGGTGACATGGATACAGGGATGTTCCGCTGGGGATCAAATCGTCGCCCCGTCTACATCATTGAAGATGGCATTTAATGACCCTGTCTTACTAGTGCACTTGCGCGGTGGTTACTGTGATCTGCGATAACGCGCATCACCACCTCATCACTCAGTTTGCGCAAGACCCCCACGCCCGTGCAATGCTCGCCTTTAACGGTCAGCAATATCTACGCAAAACCAAACGCCACTCACTACTCGAGTACTTAGGCCGCGCCATCGCGGGCCAGCAACTATCTACGCGGGCAGCTGCGACGATTTGGGGGCGTGTGAAAGCCTTGCAAGCATCCCATCACTGCACGTTTGCCCATTTCCTAAACACGGTCGACTTCGACAGTCTGCGCCAATGTGGTCTATCCACAGCTAAAACAAAAACCCTGCTAGGCCTCGCAGTGGCTAACAAAGAGGGCTTGCTCAATGCGCGTAAACTTAAAACACTCAACAATGAGGAACTCGTTGCGCATTTATGTCAATTTTGGGGTGTGGGTCAATGGACGGCGGAAATGTGCGCGATCGGATACTTTAAAATGACCGACATTTGGTCCGAAGGTGATGTTGGTTTAAACAACGCGATTACCGCATTGTACGCAGGCGACCACCAAGCTCGCTCGTTAGCCATTGCACGTGCACAGCCGTTTCGCTCCTACTGGTCACTGCATCTGTGGGCCGCACTCGACAACGGCTATTTCAGTTCACTGAACCAATGAGCAATGGATTGTGCTCGTGCCCGATCTATTTGATTAGGCGACAAACAGTCACCAATTGTTAAAAGCACGCTAGGTAAGCACTAGATCGTGTCGTAAGCCCTTTATTATTGGTTCTTTATCTGCAAGAATTTTGAGTAACAGAAATTACCCACTTGAGGTGTACCCATGCAAGGACTCATTAAACCACCGCGAATGTTAGTAACACTCTGCGCGATTGGGCTCGTTGGCTTGTCACTATTGGCATTGGCCGGCACCGCAAAACGTCTCTCGGAGCCTGTTGAAGTAGCCGCAAACAGCGAAACATTTGGAGCTCGATTTGTGGTGAAGGGCGAAACCCTTGGGCTAAAGAAAGCGGTTAAAGATGTAAACTGTGAAGCGGGTAAGAACGTGACCATTAAAACGCAAGTATCCGAGGTCTGCCAAGCCAAGGGCTGCTTCTTTATTGCGAATGAAGACGATTTTTATACTCGTGTCACCTTTCAGGACTATGCCTTTTTTGTACCCACAGACATCGCTGGGAAAGAGGTCGTTATGAATGCCGTGCTAAAACCACGAATTTTAAGTGACCAAGATATGGCAAGCATAAAGGCCGACCTTGGCAAAGACTCCCAACTACTGGCGCAAGGACCGATATGTGAATTGACCGCCCAATCGGTAAAAGTACTTAACTGATTTTATACGGTCTGCTCGCCTCCACACGCATAAACCACCTCCTGAGTTTCTCCCCCACTTTTTTCCAATTTTGCAGTACCAAATTAGTGGTCTTTTGTTGTAAGCCCCTAACGTTCGTCTCTTTATAGCCTCCCCTCTACATTATTTGGGCGGTTATAGGTTAGACTCGTTGTCACACTCTTTGTTAGTAAAATCCATCCAGTTCCAAACTAGGGGTCTGCTATGACTGACGTTCCAGTCTATATTATGGTGCAACTGCACGTGAGCGATGCTGCGGAGTATCGCAAGTATGAGAAAGGTTTCTTTCCAATTCTAAAAAAGTATGGCGGTGAGTTTATTACCTACGATGACCAACCTCATACCTTTGAAGGGTCACAACCCATCACGGGTCGAGCCATTTTATTTAAATTTCCATCAGAACAAGCGGCTAAAAACTGGTACGCGGATGCCGATTACCAAGCGCTGAGTGAATTTAGGCGCGCGGGCACGCGGCTCGACTTTTTAACGATGGTACGTGGTCTGCCGCCACGCGTATAAACCAACCAGTATCCGACCAAATTCTAAGCAACCTTGAGCCAAATACACCGTTATGCAAACTAATACCGTCTGGTCAGCCGCTGGCCCTAAACAAGAAATTAAAGCCACACAAGCGCAAGTACCGCCGCTCGCCGCAGATGAAGTTGAAGTTAAGGTCGACTACTGTGGTCTATGCCACTCTGATTACTCAATGTGGACAAATGAGTGGGGCTTTACCGCTTACCCTTTCGTAGGCGGCCACGAAATAGTCGGTACGGTAAGTGCGGTAGGCGATCTTGTAAAGCACTTAACGTTAGGACAAAAAGTGGGCATTGGTTGGGTGTCGCGCTCGAACCTAAACTCACCGCAATCGTTAGCGGGCGATCACAATCTGTCGGCCGGCAATGAAATGACCATAGTGGGGCGTTTTGGAGGCTTCGCAGACACAGTGCGATGTCAATCTGTGTGGGCCATACCGCTACCTGAATCACTCGACATTGAGTCTGCCGGACCTCTGTTTTGCGGCGGCATCACTGTATTCAATCCGATGGTGCAATTTGATCTTAAACCAACTGACAAAG
>CAYGNS010000022.1:0-11344 GCA_964351295.1 uncultured Gammaproteobacteria bacterium | reverse complement strand
ATCCATCACTACTGCTCAAGGTAGCGCAAGACCCAGCGTACCAAGCATTGGTAGAAGGTGCGATAGCGGGTGCGAAGGGTGATCTTAGCCTTGCCGTAGATAGTTTTGGGGTAGACGTTGGGTGCGAGATTCTTAAACTGATTCCCGGACGAGTTTCCACCGAAGTGGATGCGCGCTTGTCTTTTGACACCGCCGCGACCGTCGCAAAAGCCCGTCAGCTAATCGAGCTGTACGCGGCGCGGGGTGTTGAGTCTGAGCGTATTTTGATCAAAATTGCGTCTACTTGGGAAGGCATCCGTGCGGCAGAACAATTGCAAGCTGAAGGCGTTAATTGCAATCTCACGCTGTTATTCAGTTTTGCTCAAGCCGTAGCATGCGCACAAGCAGGGGTGTTTTTAATTTCACCCTTTGTGGGGCGCATACTCGATTGGCATAAAGCCAACGGTGGACCAGCCGAATACGCACCTCTAGCTGATCCTGGCGTGCGATCCGTTACGCAAATCTACAACTATTATAAAGAGCATAACTATTCGACCATTGTGATGGGTGCCAGCTTTCGTAACACCGGCGAGATCGAAGCGTTGGCGGGCTGCGACTATCTAACCATAGGCCCCAACTTTTTGGACGAGTTGCGCAAGGATTCCGGCACGCTAACGCGTCGCTTACATCCCGATCAAGCGCGGGAGTCGCAACCGAAGCTCGACCTCAATGAAGCGCAATTTCGCTGGCTGCAAAACGAAGATGCGATGGCGACCGAAAAGCTCGCCCAAGGTATTCGCGCCTTTGCCGCAGACCAGATCAAACTCGAAAGCTTAATCTCTGCACGCTTTTAACGGTTGCCAAGCGCTGCGGTCAAGAGCCTGCAAAGGCGGCCGTGCGCGCAAGCTGCCGCTTAGCTGGCACGCCGTATTGTGTGAGATTCAGCAATTAGAAATAAGATATACAATTGATTAATGGAAATAAGTCGTTGTTTTAAAATATAAAAAATTAATAATCTAAAAAATTCTATAAAGTTATAGAATTTTACCGCGATTTCTCTATAATGCGCGCATGTCGCGTATCGCCAAGTCCATCTCTGTTCCAAACCAGGCCTCTGTTATGGCTGTGGTGGACACCTCTCGTTATGCCAAAAAGAAAGTTTTAGCAATCGAGGCTGCGGCCAGTGTGTTTGCAACCAAGGGCTTTCATGGCGCGACCACGCAAGATATTGCGCAAGAGTTGGGCATACAACAAGGCAGTTTGTATTACTACTTTAGCTCGAAGGAAGAAGCGCTGTTGCAGGTGTGTGAGTACGGGTTTGAGACTTATGTTGCACAGATGCAGAAGATATTTGCGCGGCAGCAGCCCTTCGAGGCCAAAATGTACTCGATTATCTCGTCGCACTTGAGCCGCTATCGACAAAAAAGTAATGCCCTTAAAGTGCATAACGATCAGCGACTGTTTTTGCCTAAAGAGAAGCGCGGTCGGTTGAAAGAGCTGGGGACGGCGTATCGCGAGTTGTTAGAGACAACTTTGCGCGAGGGCGTGGAGCAGGGCGTATTGCGAGCCGATATCGATTTGCATTTTGTCGCGTACTCGATCATTGGCTTATGCAATGCCTGGGGCTTAAATTTAATTCGGGATGACAGCGTAGAGCTGTTTGACACCGTTGATGCGTGTGCAGACTTGATTTTGCACGGCGTATTGCAGACATCGGCTTAGATCGCCGTTGCTGAACTAGTAAAACGAATCAGAACCATATCTATCAAAAGGTAATCACAATGACACAACAAGTAGCAACCAATGTAGTTTGGCACGACGGCGAAGTGACGCGCGCGGATCGCTTTAATCGACTCGGTCAAAGAGGCGCTACTCTTTGGTTCACCGGTCTTTCTGGCAGCGGTAAAAGTACCATCGCGGTCGCTGTGGAAAAGGCTTTGCACAAATTGGGTAAATTGAGCTACCGACTCGACGGTGACAATATCCGTATGGGCATTAACAAGAATTTGGGCTTCTCGGCTGAAGATCGTACCGAGAACATTCGACGCATTGGCGAGATTTCTAAATTGTATTGTGACACCGGCATTATCACGCTTAATAGTTTTATTAGCCCCTACCGCGCAGACCGCGACCAAGTGCGACGATTGCACGAAGAAAGTGGTTACAACTTTATTGAAGTACATGTGGATTGTGCGCTTGCGTGTGCCGAAAAGCGCGACCCCAAAGGACTTTATAAGAAAGCCCGCGCTGGTGAGATTAAAAACTTTACGGGCATCGACGATCCGTACGAACCGCCAATTGATCCAGAGATTGTATTACACACCGATCAAATGACGCTGGAAGAGGAAGTCGACATTATTCTGAATTACCTGCAAGAGCATCGATACCTGATTCTGTATCGCTAAGTTCGATTGCTGGTCATTCTTCTATCAATTTGCTATTACGCTTCAAGGAGCCCGCTGTGATTAAACCGCATGGTGCAGACGCACTATTACCCCTTTATATTGATTCCGCTGATGAGCGCGCGAAGGTGCTGGCCGCCAGCGCTGCAATGCCGCAGATTCTAGTGAGTTCTGCCACCGCCGCTAATGCTGTGATGCTGGGCGGAGGTTATTTTACTCCGCTTACTGGCTTTATGAATAAAGCCGATGCGATGGAAGTGGCACGCACTATGCATACCAGTGATGGCACGTTTTTTCCGGTGCCGGTGCTTAATTTATTATCGAGTGCAGAATGCGCCGTTGGCGAGCAAATTGCGCTCACCGACCCTAATGTGGCCGGAAACCCTGTTATAGCCGTACAAACTGTTAGCGCAATAGATGTCTTGTCGGACGACGAGATCGAGTTCATTGCGAGTCAGGTATTTGGCACAACTGATCAAAACCATCCTGGCGTAGCCGCACTGTTTGCTCAAGGGCGCACGGTGGTAGCTGGGCCCATTCAGGTATTGAACTTTAGCTATTTTGCTGAGGATTTTGCCGACACGTTTAGAACAGCGGTGCAGATTCGTGCCGAAATCGAAGCGCGTGGCTGGCAAAACGTGGTCGCGTTTCAAACTCGTAATCCCATGCATCGGGCTCACGAAGAGTTGTGCCGTATGGCGATGCACGATATTGATCAAGCGTCAGGGCAACCCGGGAGTACGGGGTGTGTCGTACACATGTTGCTCGGCAAATTGAAAGAAGGCGATATTCCGGCGGATGTGCGCGATGCGTCTATTCGTGAAATGGTTAAGCACTACTTCCCAGCCAACTCGGTCATGGTTACCGGCTATGGTTTTGACATGTTGTACGCGGGGCCACGCGAAGCGGTGTTACATGCTTTGTTCCGCCAAAACATGGGCGCCACGCACTTTATTGTTGGGCGCGACCATGCGGGCGTGGGTAATTATTATGGCGCCTTTGACGCTCAAACCATCTTTACCGAACAAGTTCCTGCGGGCGCCTTGGCCATCGAGATTTATAATGCGGATCACACGGCATTCTCTAAAAAGCTTAATCGCGTAGTTATGATGCGCGATGCACCTGACCATACGGCCGACGATTATGTGTTACTGTCAGGCACGGCGGTACGCGAGATGCTCGGTAAAGGTATTGCGCCACCTCCAGAGTTTTCGCGCCCAGAAGTCGCGCAAATTCTGATGGATTATTATCAGAGGCTCGATGCAATCTAAGCACCGAAAATGCGGCTAGGCCGACTCGATCTAAATAGCTAAACTTAGTTACCTTACTTTTATTACCTTGTCAGCACCGATTGGTGGTTGGCACGATGTGGCTAGGGATATTTAAATTATGAAACTTTATCACTACCCTAAGTGCAGTACCTGTAAGCAGGCGATTAAATATTTGCGTGAGCGGGGGATTGAACCCGAACTCATTAATATTGCCGAGCAGGTACCATCTGGTCGCGAACTGAGCCAAATGCTTGAAATCTATTCGGGTGATATTAAAAAGCTATTTAACACGTCTGGCTTGCAGTACCGCGCGCTTAATATTAAAGAGCGTTTAACGGACTGTTCTGCACAAGAAGCGCTTGAACTATTAGCCAGCAACGGCATGTTGATCAAGCGTCCGTTTTTAATCACGACTGAATCGCAAGAGCCGCAGCTCAAAGGAGTGGTTGGTTTTAACCCACAAACGTGGGGAGCATTATTAGCATGACTTATTTTGATTGTTTTAATGGCGATGCAGACGGTCTCTGCGCGCTTACGCAGTTGCGTTTAAACCATAAGGTAAAGAGCGAACTGGTTACAGGCGTGAAACGCGATATTGGTTTGTTGGCCAAGATTGTAGATCGAGTTGAACCAGGCGATGTGGTCACGGTACTGGATGTGTCGATGCACAATAATAAACAAGACCTGCTCACTATCTTGGGGCGTGGAGCGCATGTTTTTTATTGCGATCATCACTTTGTTGAGGATATTCCCAATCATCCCAACTTGGTGAGTTTGGTGAATATAGCGCCCGACGTCTGTACGAGCTTGCTGATCAACCAGCACCTTAATAGCGCTTATCTGGCTTGGGCGATTGTTGGCACCTATGGCGATAATTTATCTAAAAGTGCGCTCGGCCTAGCGAAAAAATTAGAGCTGGCCCCCACGCATTTAAAAACCTTGCAGAACTTAGGCGTATACCTTAATTACAACGGTTACGGCGCCAGTGTGGATGATTTATTTTTTGCTCCAAGTGAGCTATTTAAACGCACGAGTGCGTATAAAAGCCCGTTTGATTTTATCCGCGATGATGCTGCTACTTACCAGACTCTCGAAGCGGGTTATCACTCCGACATGCAAAAAGCGTCGGAGTCGCCAGCGGAATACAGTAGTGAGTCTGCTGCCGTTTTTATTCTGCCCGACGAGCGTTGGGCGCGACGCGTAAGTGGTGTGTACAGCAATGAATTGGCCAATCGAATGCCCGATCGCGCCCATGCAGTGGTAACCGAACAAGATTCTGCTCATTACCTGATTAGCGTGCGCGCGCCACTTAATAATAAGGTCGGCGCGGACGAAGTATGTAGGCAGTTTGCGACCGGTGGTGGACGCGCAGCGGCGGCGGGAATCAACGCCTTGCCTAAGTCTGATCTACCGCGCTTTATTAAAGCGTTGTCTGCGTACTACGCTTAGGCCTAGTTTACGATGCACGATCTTGCGACGGTCGATAATTCATCGGAATCGTCTGACGGTATTGCTTATCTTGTTGTATGGTGCGGGCAGGTGGCTAAATTGGCCGCAAAACTTGAGGCTGTCGTCACCGTTATTTTAGTGTTGGGATTGTGCGCGGTCGCGAGTATTGGAATTAAGTTGTATGCGCCCGATAGCCCCTTGTGGTGGAATCTACTTAAGCTTGCCTTACCCGCGATACCTCTATTAATCTGGTTCGTGTTTTGGCTAATTATTAAGCAGCTCGCCGATGCACCACAAGCACTCGCTCAGCTCAGCACTTCGGCGAATAGTCCCATCGCGAGTTCGATTAATCAATTGCGGCAAGGTTCGTTTAAACAACCTCGAGGGTTGTTCAGCTTATTGAGCAGTATGCGCCAAGTGCGAAATACGCCGGGGCTCGAAGATCTGGTGGATGCCCTCGGCGGTATCGCTTTGTTGGCAAATCCTTGGTTCGCGTTACTGGTGGTGTTGGCATTACTCGCGAGTATAGGCACAATGCTTCTAGCGCCCATTATTTGGCTAGTATTTTGATTTAAAGCGCCTGTTTAGACAGTCATTTCTGGCAATTGCACACCGCTAAAGGAACACTGAAGGAAGGTAGTTAGGTTCATGGCCAAACAGCAAATAGATATTTTGCAAGCGCTGGGTATTACCCAGTGGCAGCTGCGAACTCCGCGTGCTGCGTTGGGCGATGGTCAGACCGGTACTGAGGTAGATATTTCCGCAGAAACGCGGCGTGTAATAAACGCTGTTATACCAACGCACGAGAGCCATTCGGCAACCCCCATAGCCGAGCTGACCGGCACAACACAGGATGCGAGCAAAGCGATCCCATCCCCTGATACGACTCATCCCCCTCATTCTACTCCCAAGGTAGGAGCTAAGGATTGGGCGACTTTAGAGCTTGAATTTTCACAGCGCAGCCACTGCGGCGAGCGACCTAAGCTTGATTATTTGCCGCCTGCAGAGCAGCGTAGTGCCGAGTATGCGGTAGTGCTGCCCGCGCCGAGTACGCATGACGTGGCGCAGCAGCGGCTGCTGAGCGAGCCCGCCCAACATTTACTTAACGAAATATTGCGCGCGGTGGCTCTCGGCGACAGCCGTGTCTACCAAACCAGTGTGCTGAAATGCGCTAGTACGGATATGAACGAGGAACCTTGCTCGATATGGGTGCAAAGCGAGTTGGAACTCTTAGCCCCTAAATTTTGTCTCATTTTTGGCGAGCTGGCAGCGCGCACGGTGCTCAAAACTAACCGCCCTTTATCTGAATTGCGTCAAGCTTCGCAGGTGCATCCATTCTTACCCATACGGTGCTTCGTTACTCACGCCTTAGAAGACTTACTCGCGAAGCCTGAACTTAAACGGGAGTGCTGGCACGATCTAAAACCCGTGGTGCAGTTTTTAGCTGACCGTCCGCCCGCGCAGACACTAGAGCCGGGTTAAGAGCCCTCAGCGGATTAAGAGCCCTCAGCGAGTAAAGAGCCCTCAGCGAGTAAAGAGCCCTCAGCGAGTAAAGAGCCTTCAGCGGGTTGAGGAGCCTTTAGCGTGTTAAGGAGCCTCAAGCCAACTAAAAAGGAATTCGAATTCCGTTGCTTTAAATTTCATCCAGAGCGCCATACGGCGGCTTATACATCGGGCGTGGTGACGCTTGCTAACACTCTATGACGGCAGACGATTTGGCATTTGATTGTAGCTTGCAAGATATGCACTCCCGCGATTTGGTCGCCGTAGTGGCGATCGAACGCAACGCACATATCAGCCCTTGGGGCAGAATCTCTTTTGAAGAATCGCTTAATAACGGGCACCGCTGCCGCTGTCTGTGGCGTGGTACGCAATTGTTAGGCTATAGCATTGTGCAGCTGATTGTGGATGAGATGCACATATTAAATGTGGCGGTCGCACCCACGGCGCAAGGGCAAGGACTCGGACATGTTTTACTTAACGATATCTTTGCGACGGCGACGGCCGCAAATAGTACAAGGATCTTCTTAGATGTGCGTGAGAGCAACCTAAAAGCGCAATCGCTCTACACTAAGTGGGGCTTTGAGCTACTCTCGGTTAGAAAACACTATTACCGAACTTCGGTCGCTAATCAGCTCGAAAATGCCCTTGTCTATACGCGGAGCCTTACCCCTATTGAGTCTTAAGTTTAAGGGTGGGTCAGCGCGTTTATAAAAACACGCGTAACACTTGGTTCAGTTGTAGGGGGCGCTCGATGCTTAATTTGTTCCACTGCACGATCTGGTTAACAGTTACCCGATAGCGTTGAGCAATCGACCAGAGTGTTTCACCTTTAGCCACTTGATGATCAATCCAATTCTGCGCAGACAGCACGTCGCTGTTAGTGATTGCTGATGCCTGGGTGATTGGCTCGGAGGTTGTTTGCGCTTGCGCAGATCGCATGAGTGCAAATCCCGTGCTCGCCTGTTGCGATTGGTTTGACGCATACTGAGGTGCGGTGGTCGGCGTGGTTGACACGTTACTAGAGCGTGTGCTGTTACCAGATGCTGTGGTCAAGCTAGGGGTGTTATTCGATGTGCTTGCAATTTGGCCCGCAGATTTAACCGGTACCTGCAAGGTGTGGCCCAAACGAATAGTTGTTGACGGTAAATTATTGGCTTGCTGGAGCGCCGCAACACTCACACCGTAGCGTCGCGCAATGCGGTCTAAGGTATCCCCTGGCGCTACCCGATGCGCGGCCAGATTGAGGGTGGTGGTGTTGGTTATAGCGTACTGGACGCCGGCAAGGACCTGCGCATCGGTGCTCGGCACCAACAGGGAAATCGAGCCATTGCGATTGGCGCTCGAGCTCATCGGCGGCGTGGCCCAACGTAAAAAGCCCGCATTGAGTTGCTTGAGTTGACCCGCATCTAGACTTGCTTGGTCTGCTACTGCGGTTAGGTCCACTTGCCCGTTAAGAGGCACGCGCGCGAACGCGGCTCGGTTAGGGATGCTAGGTAGCGACACGCCATATTTATCTGGGTTGCGAACAATATTGCGTAGAGCCAGTAGTTTAGGTACATAGCGGCGAGTCTCTAGACGCAGGTCGAGCGCTAAATAATCCGTGTCTAAATCATTATTCTGGTTAGCCTTAATGCTGCGGGCTAAATTGCCTTGCCCACCGTTATAGGCCGCTAATGCCAAGAACCAGTCATTATCAAAGCGCTTGTGCAGTACAGTTAAATAGTCAAGCGCAGCATTAGTCGAGGCGATAACATCACGACGACCGTCATACCACCAGTCCTGTTTTAGCCCATACTCGTGCCCCGTAGAGGCAATGAATTGCCAAAGGCCAACAGCGTTTGAGCGCGACACAGCGTCGGTTTTGTAGGCGCTTTCCACCGCAGGCAAAAGTGCCAGCTCCATGGGTAATCCGCGCGCTTCAATTTGCTCAACGATGTAGTACAAGAAAGGCTCAGCGCGGGTAAACAAGTTGTGTAAGTACGTAGGGTGCTTGACACTCCATCGCTCAAATTCGGTGACATGCTCAGACTTCAACTCGGGTAGCACAAAACCATCTGCAATTCGTGCGAGCAGATCGGTTTGAGGTGAGCGTTGCGCCGTAATTCCCTTGTGCAGATCGTGTCCGCTCCCACTTGCCTGAGCGTCTGCTTTACCGCGGCCTTCAGTTTGGGCGTTTTTTGGTAGCGAGCTACATGCAGACAAAACAAGAGCTAAGATTACGCAACCTGCTAAGCGACTCAACGCTGCGGTCCGGTGCGCTTGTAGATAACTAAAGCGTTGTGCGGGACATGTATGCTTGGGGTTGAGGCTAAGCAGAGTGTTCGCGTGCCGATGCCTTGTATAGGAACGTAAAAAATTATGCATAGATTTAATTTTTGTCTGGCGATGGGCTAGGGCACTATGGGTTTCGGCTACTCAGTACTCAACTCACGTGTTCGAGTACCTTACCATGCAGCTTACGGTGTGTTTAAAAATTTAGAATAGGTCTGGTTCGCTGAGCATAATACCGTCGCGTCAGTAATTTCTCTGCGCAATCAACCCGCGTTCACAGCATAGTTTGGTGCGAGTGATTGCTGTTAATCTTTAAGCTGCTCGTTATTGAGCGCGTTATTTAGGGGGATGCGCTCTGACACGTTTCATTCGACACTTGATACTGCGCTGCATAGTAATCACGCCGTCACTCAGCGTCAACGCTGTGACTAAAATTTAAGGTATGATACGCCTCTGCTTTGTACGGTTATTGTGCACCTTGTATCATTGCATTCTTTTCAGTTAGGGCGTTCGAAAAGAGGACTACTTCTAAATACGCTCGTATTTTCAGTGACTTAAACTCATTAATTAGCGGACAACGTGGCTCTACAAACGATTCAAGCTTGGTTAGAGTCTGCGTACGCAGACCCATTTTTAGCGGCGCAAGCCAGCCACCTAAACCGGGCACTGCGGGCGTCCGCGGCACCGACCACTTTAGTGGTGGGGCGCATAGGCGATCACGCTATTATTGATCGTTTAGACCTGCCGTTTGTGTGTAGGGTAACCGTTGATGCGAGCCGCGTGAGCCGTGGGCGGGTAGATGTAGTGGCGGATAATGCGTTTTTACCTTTTCCAGAAAAAAGTTTTGCCACGGTTGTGCTCTTGCATAGCTTAGAAACATCCGCCTTGCCGCATCAAACATTACGTGAAGCGCATCGGGTCTTACAGGCGAATGGGCATTTAGTCCTAGCGGGATTTAACCCATTCAGTTTGCTTGGCGTGCAGCGCTTAGCCCAACGCCCAGCGCTTCCAAAAGGGCATTTGTATGGGCTGCAACGAGTTCTCGATTGGCTTAGTTTGCTCGATTTTGAAGTGGTTGCGAGTTCCATGTTTCAATATGGCCCGCTAACGCGCCATGCGCGTCTGCGCCACTATTTTGGTTTTCTTGAAAAGATCGGTGACCGCTGGTTTCCAATGCTCGGCGGCGCGTATATGTTGGTGGCTAGAAAGCGCGAAATTGGCGCAACATTATTAAGTTTAAAGAAGCAAGCATTGCGGCAGGAACGTCGACACGCTCTGCCGGTAAAATCCTCTTTGCAGTAATTTTCATCTTGCCAAAAGTAATATGAGTAAGACCTTAGATATTTATACGGACGGTGCCTGCCGAGGCAACCCTGGTGTGGGCGGTTGGGGAGCGATCTTAATCTACGCCGATCCTGATGGAGAACTGCAAAGGCGAGAGCTTTGGGGGGGCGAAGCACTTACAACTAATAATCGTATGGAACTTACGGCCGCTATTCAAGCACTGGCTGCGCTAAAGCGCTCGTGTACTCTTACCCTCTATACCGACTCGCAATATGTGCGAAAGGGCATGACTGAGTGGATTAGCAATTGGAAACAACGCGGATGGAAAACAGCCGCCAAGAAGCCCGTTAAAAATGCTGAATTGTGGCAAGCACTCGAAGAACAGGTGAGCCGTCACGAGGTGCATTGGGTGTGGGTTAAGGGACACTCAGGCAACGCGGGTAATGAGCTTGCGGATGCTTTGGCCAACCGCGGCATTGATGAGCAGCTTAGGTAGCAGCCAGTTCATGCTACGTGCAGACACTCGATAACGTTTATTCAAATAGAAATTATGCAGACCAATACCGCAGAACAGCATAGCCGGCAAATTGTACTCGACACCGAAACCACCGGTTTGGAGTCACATAAAGGCCACAGAATTATTGAGATTGGTTGCGTGGAACTGGTTAATAGGCGACTTACTGGCAACAATTTTCATGTATACCTAAATCCCGAGCGCGACGTGCCCGAAGCGGCGCGAGCGGTGCATGGTATTAGTGAGGAGTTTCTTGCTGACAAACCGCTGTTTGCGGATGTGGCGGCTAAGTTTTTGTCCTACATAAGCGGTGCCGAACTCATTATTCACAACGCCCCTTTCGACGTTGGATTTATAGACGCCGAGTTAGCCAGACTCACTGAAGCCACTCCGAACGTCGCCGAGATCTGTGCCGTGCACGATACGCTCGCCCATGCTCGAAAAATGTTTCCGGGCCAACGAAATGATCTAGACGCGCTGTGTAAACGCTTTGAAGTTAACAACGATCAGCGCGAGCTGCACGGCGCTTTGTTGGACGCTGAAATTCTAGCGGATGTTTATCTCTCTATGACGGGTGGCCAAACAACGCTCACGTTGGAAGCAGCCCAAAAGCCTCATTTTGGCGGGCCTGGTGAGATTGCAGTGGATTTTTCGCAACTCAACTTGATGGT